>DKYZ01000042.1:0-19786 GCA_002493515.1 Porphyromonadaceae bacterium UBA7087
CTGAAAATCGGGGAGTATTATACTCCTCTCCTAAAAGCATTATGTTAAAAAAAAAAGCGAGAGGGCCATATCGTCGTTGCCTTTTCTATAATAAAAGTTTCCGCATTGTCCTGTAAAGTTGAATGAGTAAACATGCGGAAGTTTCTAATATCAAGAAATGGCGTCGAGATGACGCTTCCAATTATATCTGCCAATCCTTTCGCGTTTAACTTGACAAAAAGTTAATTCCGTTGAGCTTTTACTTTTCGCACAGCTGCCAGCGATATGGCTTGCAAATGCAAAATTAAGCAAAATTTTGATTTAGACAATAGCTACTGAGCCTAAAGCGGCGCCTTTAGCATATTTTTTCTATAATTTCAAGGTTTTATAGGCCGATGACTGTTATTTAGTGCAACGGCTGTTACTGTAACCGCTGTTGCACTAAATAATAAACTGTTGTGATAAAGTTAGTTAAGTTGTATGTACATTTAATGCTTGTTAATGGCCGTTTCTGATAATTGTTCGGGGATGGCAGTTTCAGAGTTTCATTATGCCGGGGAGGAGGAGAGTTCATCAAGTGTGATTATCTCAGATTTGAAAGAATGTTATCCGGATTCTGGTGCATCTGACTGAATGCGACAATTTTCTTTCCGAGATCCTTGATTGAGCCGCCAATGAGGTAGACAGTATCGTCTATTATCAGAAATCGGTCATGCACATTCGTGCAATGTCTTACCTCTATACGGGGATACTGGGCGTTATGTCGGCGTAGGTCATTGCTTATTTGGGAATGGCGTGGATCCGGATAGATTATCGCTGACACGCCTTCCTTGCGCTTTGTCAGGACTTTCAGTATCCGGTCATCAACATAGTTGTCTATCAATACGATTCTCCTTGTTGCCTTCCTGATTAAATCTGAAATCAGCGAATAGGCATCGAATATCTGCCCCTCGAAGAAGAAACCTTCAATTGGCTCGGATTCCTTCTCATCAAGCCGCGTCAGCACCTCTTCAAATTTTTTATCATGCTCCGATAGATGGCGATTGACGAGTAAGTAATTATGCTCTATAGTTTCAAGCCTCTTGAACATATGCGCATTACTTATAAAGAAACTACGCATGGCAGTAAAAGCCCTCATAATGCGGATATTTACTTCTATCGCAGTTTTGGAGCGAAGCACACTACTAAGCATTGCAACCCCATTTTCAGTGAATGCATATGGCAGCTTGCGGTTTCCTCCCCAACTTGATATCACATTTTGTGATTTCAAGTCTGATGTCGCAGTTTGCGATATCAAGTTTTGTGCCTCATCTTTAGCGACTTGAAACATAAAGTCTTCAGGAAAACGCTCAATATTGCGTTTTACCGCTTGATTGAGAACACGTGTCTCAACGCCATACAATCGGGCCAAATCGCTATCCAGCATCACTTGTTGGCCGCGAATCATATGAATCAGGCTCTCTATCGGCAGCTTCGGGGAACTGTCGTCTCCATTGCCGGGTTCAAGTATATTTTCGTTTTCTTTCATTCAGGTTGCAATTCTGATTGCAAAGTTAGTAAAAATAATCGGCAAATCAGCGATTTACAGCGTAATTCATTGACTTGCCGATAGGCCTGCTTTAATATTAATGCAACAGCAGTTACTGTAACCGCTGTTGCAAAGGTGGTCGTTTTATCTGGTTCTCCCAACTCGCATACGGCTTTTTAGGGTAAAAGCGTGAGATTAATATGGTTAAAGGCAGATCTGTGCCAGTTTCTTGGATGTGCGGCTCAGAGTTTCATCATGCCCGGGAGGTCGTGGAAGCCGAGGGAGGTGTAGACGGGTTTGCCTTCGTCGGTTGTCTCGAGATAGATCTTGCCGCAGCCTCGTGAGCGTGCCAGTCCGATCAGGTGGCTGACTATGGCGTGAGCCACTCCGTGTCGGCGGAAGGACTCACGCACGTATATGTTCATCAGATAGGCGCATTTTCCCGAAGGGTTGTCGGGAGAGGGGAGTTCGTCGGTGAAACAGACGCCTCCGCAGCCGGCATCCTCACCGTCACATGCTGCGCATATGGCAATATGGCTTCCATCGGGAATATGCTCCCGGTAATAACGGCGGTTCATTACGAGAAGTCTCCTGTCTGGTTCGACTCCGAACACGTGGCGGATTACCTCCGCACGCCAGTGCATGAGGGTTGGAATAGCCGTGACCTCTCTCAACCCGATATTCATACACCACCCTCCTTCATCACCACGGGAAGGGCGTCCGTATCCACCTTGCCGCGGTCGGTCAAAGGAATCGAGGGCACCCGAACGAAAAACTCCGGAATCATGAAATCCACAAGTTCACTGGCCATATGGCTTCTGATATCATGGAGTGTCGGTTTATCTTTAGCCACAAAATATGCCGTCAGGTAATGCAACCCATTATCGTCGAGAAAGGCCCTGACGATGCCCCTTTCCACACCCGGACAACTGTTGAGCACATTCTCCACCTCCTCCGGTTCCACTCTCTTGCCGAGAATCATCACTTGCTCGTCGCGGCGGTGAAGGAACGCCAGGTTGCCGTCCGGCAGTTCATAACCGAGATCGCCGCTGCGGTACATTCGTGTGCCGTCCGGCAAAGTCACGAAATTCCTTTGTTCGGGCGGGTTGCCGAGATACCCTCGTCCTACACCCTCCCCGAAGATGCATATCTCGCCTACAGCCCCTTTGGCAACCGGCTTGAGATTCTTATCGAGTATCCTGACCTCCACCCCTTTTACGGCTTTGCCTATGGGAAACGTACCGTCGTCGAGTGGCTCCGCATTGTCTGCACGGAAATAGTTGGAGCAGACAGTGGTCTCGGACGGCCCGTATGTATTATAGATGCGTATGCCGGGTTTGCGCAGGTTGGTGATGTAGCTGCCTCGGATTACGTCACCGCCGCTGATGAGGAGGTTCACCGACTGGGGAAGTGTCGGAAGTTTGTTAAGCTCGGCAAGCAGATAGGGGAATCCGTCTATAATTGTGACATCATGCCTCTCGATGAATTTCATCAGGCCGTCAATCGAGCCGTTGCGTATAGCCGGAGTTGGTATCGCTATGGCCGCGCCGTTGAGCAGCGTGGTGAACACCTCTTCCACAAAGATGTCGAAGGAGCAGACGGAATACTGAAGCATGATATCCCCCGGTCCTGTCTTGAACTCAGTCTCGAAAGCCTCGGCATAATTCACCACTGAATGGTTCTCTATCTCCACACCTTTGGGTCGTCCCGACGTTCCGGACGTATATAATATGTATGCGAGGCCGTCGGGAACGGAACGGTCTGGCAAATCATCTGCAGATTCGGGAAGATGCCGGCAGAAGCGGTCGGTGAGTACCAATTGTACGCCGGCTTCATGCATCATATAGTCTATGCGCTCCTGCGGAAGGGATGGCTCGGCAGGAACGTATGCCGCGCCGCTTTTCAGCACGGCGAGCATGGCGGCTATCTGTTCGGCGCCGTGGCTCATCACAATACCGATGATGGGGAGCCGGCGGTCGTAGAATCTGGCCATTATGCGGTTGGCGAGCCGGTCAAGCTGCGCGTAAGTCAATGTCTCGGCCTCCTCAATGATGGCCGGCGCCTCAGGCTGTCGCAGCGCGACCTCCCTGAACCTGGAATATATCGTGTCGTGGGTCATATGTCCTTCTAATTGTATCTCAAATCAATAGTAGTATGCAAGCTGCGACTGCTAACAACAGGCCTATAACCGCTACCGGTACTATAATCCTTCTCAGTGTCTTTCTTTGAGCGTCGTTCAGCGTCCTGCTTCCGTTTCGCTTGAAATATGTCAGGGCCAGTACCAACCTTATTACCGCCCCAAGTACCAGTGTGCTGATGCTTACGTCAAGCAAAATGCTTCCTATCCTGTATAATTCCATACCTGATTTTCTTTTCAATAAAACACAAGGGTCGCAAGGAATGTTTACCCGTGGCGGCGGACGTCCTTGTCCGCCAGCCTGAATAGTCTCGCTCTGCGAGACATTCTCGGCGGGCAGGCCGGAGGCGGGACGTCACCGGCCCCGTGACCGCATTTTGCAGTCTGGAAAAAATTTGCTACATTTGTGGATTGATAGCACAACGACATAAAAAATCCGGATTGGTTATGGAACAGGACAACACGTACATCAGGTTTGACTGGGCGATGAAGCATATGCTCCGCGACAAGGCGAATTTCGGGATTCTCGAGGGTCTTGTCTCGGTGCTTCTCGGCGAGGAGGTCAAGATAGATGAGATTCTCGAGAGCGAGGGAAACCAGGAGTCGGAAAGGGATAAGTTCAACCGCGTCGACATCAAGGCGCGCAACAGCAAGGGGCATATCATCCTTGTTGAGGTGCAGCTCACCCGCCAGCTGTATTATCTGGAGCGGATACTCTACGGGGTCTGCAAGACCATCACGGAGCACATCAGCATCGGCGACAAGTATGACCAGATCAAGAAGGTATATTCAATCAGCATCCTCTACTGCGACTATGGGCGCGGCGACGACTACGTCTATCACGGTGAGACCCGTTTCAAGGGAATCCATACAGGCAACGACCTTCTGGTCTCCACCAAGGAGGAGGGCGTGATCGTGCAGCATCTCCCCAGGGAGGTCTTTCCGGAATACTATCTGGTGAGGGTCAACCATTACAACAAGATACCCGAGAGTCCGCTCGACGAATGGATGACGTATCTGAAGACTGGGAAGATAAAGGAGGATACGCGCGTCCCCGGACTGCAGGAAGTAAAGAAAAAACTCCAGTATCTCTCGATGACACCGCAGGAGCGCAGCGAGTATGACGCCCATATGGACTCGATAATGGTTCAGAACGACGTGCTCGACACCGCCCGCGACACCGCCCGCGACGAGGGTCGCGACGAGGGTCGTGCTGAGGGTCGTGCCGAAGGTCGTGCCGAGGGTCGTGCCGAGACTAGGTTGCTGATCGCTCAGAGGCTCATTTCAATGGGAATGACCGACGAGGACATATCTACCGCGACCGGCCTCCCGGCGGATAAGATTCGCACGCTGCGCCAGTCATGACTGAAATGGGGGGAAGATTGATTCATCTTCCCTCCAGAAACTCCTTTACGAATTTGTTTGAGACGATTCTTTCTTCCGGAGAGAATCCGTGCCCTGCCCCCTGGATGACTTCCAGCTGAGCGTTATCGTATCTTTTGACGGCATTTTCGGAATAACTGAGCGGTACTATAGGGTCTTTTGAGCCATGAATAATCTTTACCGGCCCCTTATAGGCGGAGATTGTGCCGTATACGTCAAGATTCCTCAACTCCTGAAAAAACCGCTTTCCTAACGATACTCCCCAGAAATGGGTGGTGTCAGGAATCTCCTCCACGGTCTTATATCGCTCGTTCCAGTTGTCCGGGATGCAGAGAGCCGGATATATCAAGACAAGATTGCTTACGGTGTCTTTCAATTCGGCGGCTGCCAATGCAGAAACGAAACCGCCCTGGCTCTCACCGATAACTTATCATGGTTATTATCTTTTTTGTCAGTTATATGCTATGATGTAGAGCGGGAGATAGGTCAGGGTCGCGGGGCGCGACGGATCGGGCTGGATGGCCCGGGTGATGTCGCGGACATTACGCCCCGAACGGATGCCGCCTCCGACGCCCGTATGCCGGATATGCAGCAGCGCCTCGCGTACCGTCGGAAACTCGAGTCTCTCGACACCTTCCTTCACGTAGTAATGCCGGAAATATCTTGACAGCATCGACTCTATACGGCTGCGCGAGTGATACAGCATACCGTAGGGTGTTGCTGCGCTTAGCTCCGGAAGATTGCCTGGCGCAAATGTGGAGACAGCAAGCAATCCCCCCTTATCGAGATGACGCGACGCCTCTCTGAAAAAGGAATCCAGGTCAGCAAACCACTGCACCACAGACGAGGAGACGATATAATCCCATTTTTTCCCCTGCTCCGGCAACCATGTCTCGGCGTCGCAGCAATGGTAGCTCTCCTTATCGGCGATATTGAATCTGCCTGTAGGGAAGAGGTCTATGAAATCCGCCTCTGTAGGCCGCAGGATGTCGGCCACGCATCCTGTGAGGAATCCCGTGGCCGGCCCTATCTCAAGAAGTTTTCCACCTTTGGACGGAATCATGGTCTTGATAAGGTCTGCAAGGTGTGAGGCGATGGCTCTCTGGGCCGTAGCCTCATCGTGATAGGTGGTAATGGCGGAATGGAATTTGCTGCCTACCGTCGCTTTCTCAGGAAACAGGGCGGTGAGTATGGGATTTAGCTCCAGATAATGAGAACCTTCTACCGACACGCACTCCACGTCGCTTCGTTCCTTCCAGGCCTCGCGTTGGGCGTCAGCCGGAAATATGCTGTCTGAATTTGACACATACGCTCTTTCCCAAGGAAATGACGCGTCCGGGCTGCGTCTTGTCGATTCCTCCGAGATAAACAGCAATTCACTTTTCAAGGAATCGATATCGTCATTTTCCGGCAGCAGCGGCAGAAGATTGTCGAAATCCTCCTTTGAAGACACCATACGGCGGCGAAACTTGCGGAGGTTGCGCTCGTCGAGGCGTTCGCGGGTAGTGTTGAAAACAGCGGTGGGAATACCCCTGAGGTCATCGCAGGGATAAGGGGTGCCGTTCACCGCCACTGCAAACGTCAGCCGGTCTGCCGGGAATGAATTCTCGGCAGACCAGACACCAAGCGACCATGCTATGAGCGCTATCGAGTTATATCCTTCCGTGAAGGAGAGGTCAAGGTCAAGATTCGTATAACCGCTCACCAGGGCCACATCATAACCCTCCGGAAACCGCAGCCCGGCGTAAAGCCGGGAGTCTGACGACCAACCGGCGTAAATCACAATCAACCGTTTCCCATCCCTTTTAACCAGAAATTCACTTTTCATTGCCGATGATTTCTATTAAGCGGGTCAGTGAATTGTAGTCGACACCGGCGTTGAGCGATATGCGCAGCCGCTCGCCACCCGGAGGCACGGTAGGACGTCTTATCGGAAGTACGAGATAGCCCTCCTCCCTCAGTCTGGCGGCAAGAGCCACAGCCCTTTCTGCATCTCCGGTGACATATGGTATGATCTGGGATTCGACTTCCTCTCCGCAAGGCAAACCTAATGCCTCCCTCAGACGCCGCGAGGTGTCGAGAAGACGTTCCCTTTCCGGCTGCATCAGCAGGATATTCTGGAGCATGAAAAGGGTCCAGGCGCAGCATACCGGTGGGAGGGCTGTCGAGAAAATGAACGAGCGTGAGGTGTTGATGAAGTAATCGGCGAGTAGCTCCGTGGTAGCGACAAACGCTCCCGAAGAGGCGGCGGCTTTTCCGAATGTCCCGATTATGATGTCGATTTTGTCGGTCAGCCCAAGCTCCTCTGCCATTCCCATTCCCCGTTCCCCCCTCACGCCGAAGGCATGTGCCTCGTCGACATATAGAATCATGTTCGGGAACTCCTCCTTCAGCATTGTCAGTCCTCGCAGCGGCGCCAGGTCACCGTCCATACTGAATATGGATTCCGTCACCACCACAATGCGGGCGTATTTTCCGGCATTCTTCTCCAGCATGATGCGCAGCTTCCCCAGGTCGTTGTGGGGGAATCTCAGGAAGTCGGCGTTGCCGATACGCAGTCCGTCGATTATGGATGCGTGCACGAGCTTGTCGCATATGAAGAGAGTGGAAGGTATTGCGAGTGCCGATATACATCCGGTGTTGGCATGGTAGCCTGAGTTGAACAGCAGGGCCCTCTTTCCGTATAGATGTTCAAGGGCTTTCTCAAGCATGAGATGGTATCTCTGCGCTGAAGAGAGCAGACGTGAGGCAGAGGAGGTGAATGCCGCGTCGGGGCATGAATGCATGAATGCCTCGCGAAACTCGCTTTCCCTCGCAGCCAGGCCGAGATAGTCGTTGGAGCATAGGTCAACGAGCCGGCTTCTGCCTTTCTCCTGGTCGGCGTCAGTGCCGGCGAGGGGAATGCTGCGCAGGCGGCATTCCTTTGAGAGTCCTTCCAGAATCCCTCTGTATCCGTCGGTGGCGATTTCGTTCATTCCTGTTCCTCCACAAGTTTGATGAGAGTGTCGCATAGTTTCTCAAGCTGGGCGTCGGATACAGCCATGTAGGGGGGCATTATGTATGCGTTTTTTCCGAATGGGCGTATCCATACACCCTCCTCGACACATCGTTTCTGGAAAGCGCCTAGGTCAACGTCGTGTGTGAGCTGAACCACTCCGATTCCGCCGAGCACACGCACATCCGCCACGTTTGGCAGTTCACGCGCTCTTGCGAGCCGCTGTGTCATTATTTTCTCGATATGTGAGATCTTTTCCTGCCAGGGCGAGTCGAGGAGCAGCCTCACTGATGCGAGCGCCACGGCGCAGGCGAGCGGATTCCCCATGAATGTGGGGCCGTGCATCATCACTCCGGCTGAACCCGAGGATATCATCTCGGCCACTCTCGCGGAGGCGGCTACTGCTGAGAATGTCATATATCCTCCAGTGAGGCATTTCCCTATGAGCATTATGTCGGGTTCCACTCCGGCATGCTCCCATGCGAATAGTTTTCCTGTGCGTCCGAATCCGGTGGCTATCTCGTCGAAAATGAGCAGTACGCCATATCTGTCGCATAGTTTGCGGAGCTCGCGCAGATATTGCGGATGATAGAAGCGCATTCCTCCGGCTCCCTGCACTATGGGTTCCAGAATCACGGCTGCCAGTTCATCGTGATGTTCCTCCATGAGTTTCCTCATCGGCTCGAAGTCAGCCGGGTCCCATTCATCGTGGAAACGGCATTGCGGGGCGTCTGTGAAATACCTTATCGGGAGTGCCGGACCGAAGGCGCCATGCATACCTGTGACGGGGTCGCATACCGACATGGCGTTCCAGGTGTCGCCGTGATATCCGTTGCGGATTGTGGCGAAGTTGGTGCGTCTGGGATTGTCCTGTGCCTGCACGGCCATCTTCATGGCCACTTCCGTGGCTACGGAGCCGGAGTCGGCGTAGAATATGTGGTTCATCGACGGAGGCATGATTGAGAGCAGGAGTTTGCCGAGCTCTATGGCCGGCTCATGGGTGAGGCCGCCGAACATTACATGCGACATTTTCTTCAGCTGTTCCTCTATGGCTTTGTTGAGCACCGGATGGTTGTAGCCATGGATCACACACCACCATGACGACATTCCGTCGATAAGCCGGGTGCCGTCGGCGAGCACTATCTCGCAACCTTCCGCATGATCCACCTTATACGTAGGCAGCGGGTCGTGGGTCGAGGTATAGGGATGCCAGAGATGCTCCCGGTCAAACGTGTCATGGACATTTCCCCCGCCCTTCCTGTCATTGCTCACGGATTGTGTTGTATGTATGTTGTCTGAATTTTCAGGTATGTTCTTCATCGTGATTATTCCTTTATGACGCGAAGTTACAAAAAAAACCCGAATTTATTCGGGATTTTCTTCCTCACGGATTATGAGGAGGGTGTCGCCGGGGTGAAGACGCCGTTTGCCGTTGGGCACTATGTTGGAGTCGCCACGGCGTATCATCATCACCAGGGAGCCTGCCGGAAGACGCATGTCGCTCAATGTGTCCCCCTCCGACAGATCCTTTTCGTTTACCGATATGGTATGGAGTGTGGTGGGTAGATTTTCATCCAGCTCCACTCCGAAATCATCCTCGTCTTTTGCATCGCGGTCAATAAGATGTAGGAATTTTGCGCACGAGATTACGCTGGTGCCCTGTATCAGCAGCGACAGGAGGGTGACAAAGAAGACAATATTGAAAATCTGTGAAGCACCCTCGATGCCGGCTATCACGGGGTAAGTGGCGAATATGATGGGAACGGCACCACGTAGGCCAACCCAGGACACAAACAGCCTGGACCGCAGATTTATCCTCGCGACTGGGGAGAGGGAGAGAAAGACGCTCAACGGACGTCCTATGAGAATCATGAAAATGCCGATGAGAAGAGAGACTGCCGCCACATCAAGCATCTCGTGAGGATTGACCAGCAATCCGAGCATGAGGAACACCACAATTTGGGCAAGCCATGTCATGCCGTCGATAAACTTTGTGATGCCCCGGTGGCTGGGCAGACGCCGGTTGCCCATCACGATTCCGCAGATGTAGACCGCAAGGTAGCCGTTGCCAGCCAACGCCGTGGTCACGGAGAAGGTAAGGAAGACACAGCCGAGAATCATTATCGAAATCATCGATACGGTCTGCGAGGCGTCCTCCTTCGCACCGTTGCCACCCCCTATTCTGCGATAGGCCGAGATCAGCCATATCGAGCCTTTGCTCATGAGGTATCCTCCGGCAGCCCCGATGCCGAACTGCAGGAGTAGCTCTGTGACCACTGACAGGGCCGACAGCTCGGACCCCATGGTCAGGGTCTCGATAAGAATGATTGTCAGCATATATGCCATTGGGTCGTTGGAGCCGCTCTCCAGCTCAAGCAGGGGACGCAGATTGTTCTTCAACGCCACTTTCTGGCTGCCGAGAATTCCGAAGACCGAGGCAGAGTCGGTCGATGACATAGTGGCGGCAAGCAACAGCGACGGCAGGAACGCGAAATGAATGTTGGTCCAGGACATGCCGGACAGCCACCATATGAAGAGACCTGTTATCAACGAGGTCAGCAGCACGCCGACAGTGGAGAGCAGAAGTCCCGGAACGAGCACAGGTCTGATGGATGATATTTTGGTGCCCATTCCGCCCGAGAAGAGAATGATGCAGAGTGCCACCATACCTATGAACTGGGCCGTGTGCATGTCGCCGAACTGTATGCCGAGACCGTCGGTGCCGAACAGCATGCCCACTATCAGGAAGATAAGCAGCAGCGGAAGACCGAAGCGGTAGCTTGTCTTTCCTATCAATACTCCCGCAATCAGGAATACGGAGCCTATCAGCAATATGTTTTCAGATGTGATGAGATTCATGGTATGGGAATTAAGGTTGACGTTTGTCACGCCGGGTCTACGTCATAATAGATTATTGATGATTTTATGCGCGGGTCGGTGGCGATACGCTCGTAGACGGCGCGGATGGCCGCCTTTACCTTCGGCATCGAGGCGTTGGCCTCAACCTTCAGCATGATCGACTGAAGATACCAGGTGGCTACCCGGCTTACGAAAGGTTTCTCCGGCCCCAGGACGCGCTCACCGAAAACCTGCCTTAGAGCGAGGGCAAGCGTGACAGCGGCTGCGTCGGCCGTCGCGGAGTCCTTGTTCTTTAGATACACGTTGATTACCCTCGTGAAAGGGGGATAGGCGAACTTACGGCGGTCAGCTATCTCCGATTCATAATAGCCCTTGTAGTCATGCGCCTTGACAAATGCCAGCACAGGCTCCTTTGGATTGGTGGTCTGGATTATCACCTTCCCCTTGTCCTGCCGACGTCCGGCACGCCCGGCCACCTGCTCAAGCATATTGAAAGCACGCTCGTTGCTCCGGAAGTCGGGGAAATTGAGCAGGGTGTCCGCATTGAGCACCCCCACGAGATTCACGTTGGCGAAATCGAGGCCTTTTGTCACCATCTGCGTCCCCACGAGGATATCGGTCTCATGGCGAGCGAACTCATCGATGATTTCCTGATAGGCATCCTTGTTGCGTGTGGTGTCAAGGTCCATCCGCGCCACCCGGTATCCCTCGAAGCGCTCATGCAGCTCGTCGGCGATACGCTCGGTGCCGTAGCCGTATACCTCAAGCGAGTTGCCTCCGCACGCCGGACATACGGGGGGAAGCGGAACGGAATACCCGCAGTAATGACAGCGAAGCAGCCCTGAATGGCGGTGATAGACCATGGAGACATCGCAGTTGTTGCATTTCGGCACCCATCCGCACTGGTTGCAGACCACCACCGGGGCAAACCCTCGGCGGTTCTGGAACATTATGGCCTGCTTGCCCCCTTTGAGCACCTCCATCGTGGCTTTCGCCAGGGTCGCCGAAAGAATGCCGCTCACCTCCTTCTTCTTCCGCATCTCCTTCATGTCGATTATCTCGACGTCAGGAAGCGAGGCGCCTTCGAAGCGTTCGGAAAGAGTGACGAGACCATATTTCCCGTTCAATGCCTTATAGTATGTCTCCACGGAGGGAGTGGCAGACCCTAGCAGGGACTTGGCGCCGTGCATCGATGCAAGCAGCAGCGCCGCGTCACGGGCGTTGTAGCGTGGGGCCGGGTCATACTGTTTGTATGACGACTCATGCTCCTCATCCACCACCACCAGCCCGAGACGTGCGAAAGGAAGAAATACCGCCGAGCGGGCCCCGAGCACAATAATCGGCTCCTTGCTTGACAGCATCCTTTTCCATATGTCTACGCGCTCGCTGTCGGAGAATTTGGAGTGGTAGACGAGCAGACGGTCGCCGAACACCTTGCGTATGCGGTCGGTAAGCTGGGTGGTGAGCGAGATTTCCGGAACAAGATAGAGCACCTGGCTGCCGTTGCGCAGCACACTGTCCATCAGGCGTATGTATATCTCGGTCTTTCCGCTTCCGGTCACGCCATGCAGCAGCACAGTGTTCTTTTCACGCCATAGGCGGTCTATGGCTCCAGACACCTCCCGCTGTGATTCCGAAAGGGAGGGGAGAGGTGCCCCCTCGCTCTTTGAGACAGACGCGAAACGGTTGACGCTTTTTTTATAGAATGTGAAGATTCCCTTGTCGGCCATTGCCCGCAGCACACCCGGCGAAGCTCCGGATGCCTTCATCAGGGCGTCACGCTCCACGTCTTCCGGCTCCTTGTTGGGCTGCATCCAGCGCGACAGGTCCAGATATGCCACGAGCGCGCGTTCCTGGGCGCGCGAGCGCGTCACCATCCCGAAAAACTCGTGCAGTTTCTCCTTCTCGTTGCGCGAGACATTGAGCCGCACGCATCTTACTGTGCGCGGGCGGTATCTCTCCACCACATGCTCGTCGATCTCGATGATTCCGGCCTCAAGAAGAGGCGCTATCACCGAAGGTATGCTTTTTATCTTGGTATAATTCTCGAGTTCGGAGATTTTTTCGCGCTTCTTCTCCATCAGCGCCGCCACCACCAGCTCCTGCCGCTCGGTGAGCTTTACCGGAGTGTCCGACGGCTCGTAGTCGGCGTTGAGCGACACGAACGTCTCGCTCTCCGGCTTCAGCCCCGTGGGGACAGCCGCCTTGTATACCTCGCCGGGGGAGCAGAGGTAATAGTCGGCTATCCATCTCCAGAAATTCAGCTGCGGGTATCTCACCACAGGCTGTGGGTCCATCACCGCCATTATCGGCTTTACCTCGTATTCCGGTTTTACGGTATGGACTTTCTCAACAATGGCCGTGTAGAACTTCTTGCGCCCGAACTGCACAAGCACTCGCGATCCGGTCTGGATATCGGGCTGCATGTAGTCGGGCACCGAGTATGTGAACGACGAATATAGCGGCAGCGGAAGAATCACGTCCGCGAAGAGGTCGGCCATAGCTGTGGGAAATTATGATATGGGGGGATTCAGAAAAGGTAGGCCACGTTAAGCAGCCATCCCTGCGCCCGGGCACTGTAGTTGTCGAGCTTCTTCGTGCGTATCTGGTATGAGACGTCCCATACATATCCGGCCGACACCTGGAATTTCTCGAATATCTCGCCTCCCAGGCCACACTGCAGGCCTATGGTTGCGGCGGGGTGCTCGAGAGCCGGCTGACGGTTGGTGGCGACATTGAACGTGAACACCGGGCCGCCGTATACGAAGGGGGCGATATATCTCTCGAGCCCCTGCATACGGGTCCATTTGAAACGGAGGTTGAGGGGAATCTCAAGAGTGTGCATCCACACCTTCTGGTTTCCGATTCCGTCGGATGCCCACACCTCATGCTCGCCGAAATTGACGGTGGCTCCGTTGAGATGGTATTTCAGGGCCATGTCTATGCCGAATCCGATTCCCGGAATCATGACCTCGCCCATGATTCCGGCCTGGAATCCGGCGAGTTGGGTGGTCTTGCAGAGTTTCTGCTTCCAGAAGAAGCTCGAGACGTTAAGGCCGGCGGTAGGTCCCCAGCGGAACTCGGCGGCGGCCCCGAAGGCTATGGAGAGCGCTGCCACAAGAGCGAAAATTTTCTTTATCATGATAAGAGTCTGTTCTTTTGTTGCCACAAAAGTAATTCTTATTTGGCAATTACACAAAAAAAGAGGCCTCAAAACCCCTCGAAGAGGTTTTGAGGCCATGATTTCAAGCCATTTAAGAATCAGAACAGGTAGGCTGCCGAGATCGTCCAGTAATTGTTTTTTGCCTTGAGAGTCTCGACATTGGCTTCGTTGAACACTTCTTTGGCCACGTTGTTCATACCGAATCCGTAGCTTCCGGCTATCTGCAGATGGCGGAAGAGCTCCAGGCCTACGCCGACGTTCCAGGCTGCCTGGAATGTCTTGTCCATGATGCTTTTGTCGAGCTTGAACGCGAAGCTCGGGCCGGTGAAGAGATATGGCTTGATTATCGATGCCACCACGGGAATCTGGAACTTATACTTGATGTTGATGGGAATCTCGAGAAAATTCTTTCCGTAGGTCATGTCGCTGTCGGTCACGTCTTTGGCCGCGCCATCGACGTCGTCGGAAATGGCGTTGTTCATGCGGGAGTAGAGAAGGGAGGCGTCGAAGCAGAGGCCGACGATTGGCACGGTGAACTCGGCCATGACGCCGGCGTTCCATCCGCAGCTGTTGTCGGGCTGCAGATTCTTGTTCACATCGGAGAAATGGATCTTGTTGATGTTCATTCCGGCCTTGATGCCGAATCTGAACTGGGCGTTGGCGGAACTGATTCCGACTATGGCCACCATGAGGGCCAGCATGATTTTCTTGATACAGTTCATAGTTTTTTAATTTGATTTGTCGTTAAACAGCCGCAAAGTTAATAAAATTTCGCAAAGGAGCTCGCATAATCCGGAAGTAATGTCTAATTTTGCAATATGGAAGAAAACAAAAACATGAATACGGCGGCTGCGGCCGCCGATGAAGAGCTCCGCGTCACCGAGAAGGCCGTGGAGATGCTGCGCACTGTCTATGACCCGGAGATACCGGTCAATATCTATGATCTCGGCCTTATCTATAAGATTGACTACGACGTGGCCGACAAGACGCTTCATGTCGACATGACCCTGACGGCGCCCAGCTGTCCGGCAGCCGATTTCCTTATGGAGGATGTGCGCCAGAAGCTGGTGAGCATCGAGGGGCCCGAGAAGGTGGATCTCCGTCTTGTCTTCGAGCCGGAATGGAATCAGGATATGATGAGCGAGGAGGCAAAGCTCGAGCTCGGTTTCCTATGAGCATTGATTACGTTTCGGGATGGCAGAGGATATAAGAGGAAAACGCGGGAATACGTATTTCCTTAGCGACCTCCATCTGGGCGCTCCCTATTTTCCGGATTCGAGGGAGTCGGAGCTGAGGGTATGTGCGTTTCTCGACAGCATAAAGGAGGATGCGGCCACGATCTATCTGCTGGGCGACATTCTCGACTACTGGTATGAATACCGCTATGTCGTGCCCCGTGGGTTCGTGCGTTTCTTCGGCAAGCTTGCCGAGCTGAGCGACAGCGGCGTGAGGATAGTATGGTTCATAGGCAACCACGACATATGGATATTCGATTACCTTCCGTCGGAGCTCGGCATCGAGGTGGTAGACGGAAGCCTGACCGAGCGCGTAGGCGGCAGGACATTCTTCATGACCCATGGCGACGGGATAGGGAGGCTCAAGCCGAGCTTCCGGCTTATGCGCGCGCTTTTCCGCAGCAAGGTCTGCCAGTTTCTTTTTTCCGGTATCCATCCGCGCTGGACGGTGCCTTTCGCTTATAGCTGGAGCCGCCGCAGCCGCATGCAGGGTGAAAACCGTGGCATACCCGACAGCGAGCTTCTCTCCGGCCTCCGGACCTTCGCCCGGGAATATCATGAGTCGCATCCTCAGATAGATTTCTTCATGTTCGGCCACGTCCATGTCTTCACCCGCGAGCAGGTGGCGCCCGGCTGCGAGATGGTGGTGCTCGGGGAGTGGATACATACCTTCAGCTATGCCGTTTTCGATGGAAAAGAGCTGAAGTTAAGGAAGTGGAGCTGAAATTTATATGTTATAAAACATATTTACGACTTTTTGTCAATAAAAATTTGGCAGGTTACAGGAAAAGCCGTAACTTTGCATCGAACCTAAACACAATCTTTTTTACCTTAAGATTTTTTACCTGTAGAAACTTATCAAAAGGGTGCGACCGAGGCGGTTATCACCCTTTTTTAATTCAATCGCCCGCTGGCTCACAGTCAGCGGGCGATTGGTTATAGGTCAATTGTCTGAGGGGGGAGCCTCAGCGGTCTCTGTAGCGCTTCTTGAGCGCGAAATAGCAGCAGACGATAATCACGAGCTCTGTGCCTATGATGCCATAGAAGCGCAGATACTCCCCGCTGCGCAGGAGGTCTGGTCCGAAAATGGAGGTCATCAGGGCCAGATAAATCAGCAGGAGCGAGGGAATGAGTATGTGTCGTTTTATTTTTCATTTGTCGCTGTTCTTTTCCGGCGTTTCGCCCGCCCCCTGGCTTTCAGCGGGTCTGTCTTCGGCGATTTCCCTCAGATAGGGCGACTGGAGCGGGTCGAACTGTCCGGAAGATACTTTGTCATAAATGTCGATGCACGCCATGGCGTCGAGGGCCGCGTATGCCTGCTGGCTCTCGGTGAGCTGCGACGCCTCCCAGTTGGTGAGTCTCTGTCCTTTTGAAATGCGTTTGCCGAATACTATGCCGTAGATTTTTGTCAGGCTGTTGTCGGAGATATTGAATTTTTTCACATAATTCTGGAGGTCGACGAAGCCACGCGGCTCGATGGAGGCGATTTTGTTGAGATTGTGGAAATCGTCGTGGATCGAAAGCCCGACCTTAAGCACGTCGGGATCCTCAAGCAGCTGTTTGAGCTCGTCGGTCAGGCCGATATGGTTTAGCCGGATGAGATAGCATATGTCGCGCGTGGAGAGCTGGAGGAGGGAGACAATGTTGGTCTGCCCCTTCTTGAAGCTCGGGCGAGTTTCGGTGTCGAATCCTACTACGTCGCATTCCCGCAGTCTGGCTACGGCTGCGCTCACTTCCTCGGGTTTCTCTATTAGAGAGATCTCGCCGTGGAAATGAGCCGCGGGCAGGGCGGCCAGTTCCTCTTTGGTTATAGAAATCTGATAGGTCAGTCTGGGATTTTCGTTCATGTATGATCCCCCGTGATAAAATAAGGGTTTTATTGATATCGGATGCAAAATTAATAAAACCGCGCGTAAAAAAAGAAAAATTCAATTGAAAAGTTGCAAGTCTGTCAAAATTCTGAGCCGTTGGGAGGAAAAGAGATAATATAAATCAACTCGTGACTCGGCTGAGGCGTTAGAGACGGAAAATGGAACTTTGACTTCTCAGGAGGGCATCTCAAGATAGAGCGTGTCGGGATAATGTGTCTCGAGATACGTCCTGAGGTATTGCCGCGTGTCGTCGCAGATAATCCTGTCGCTGTCGAAATAGGGATTGTAGACGAGAGCGAATATTTTTATCCCATAGCTCTTGAGGGCATACAGAGTGAGAAGGGTGTCGCTCACCGAGCCGAGTTTGCCGTTGGTCACCACCACCGTGGGGAGCCGGTGCTCCCGGATGTAGTCGATTGTGAGACAGTCTTGCGTGAGAGGCACCATCACACCTCCGGCCCCCTCTATGAGGACATGGGAATATTTGTGCGACAGGGTCTCCGTGGCTTCTGCCACAATATGGAGATCAAGTTCCTTCCCGTCGATCTTCGAGGCAAGGAGAGGGGATGCCGGATATGAGAAAATCACCGGCGCCGTGATATGGCACAGGTCTTCGGCGGTAGGCGGTATTCCCATGATCTCGCGGTGGCGCTCTATGTCCTCGCTGAATTCGTTGTTGCCAGTCTGGATAAATTTCTGTGTTATGACGGAGAGTCCGTTTCCCGTCATCTCCTTTGCCAGCCATCCTGTGGCGAAGCTTTTTCCCACGTCAGTGCCGATGCCCGTGACGAAGAGCCGGGACGGCCATTCAATCTGCCTGAAATCCATATCTTTGAATTATAATAATTGTCCTTAATAAATTGTCCGCCGCCCCCTGAGGGTCAAGGGACGGCGGAGAGTTTCATTATTTCGTTGTCATCGGTGAGCTCTGTCTTACCAGGCGAACATCGGATAATCGTTCATGAGCTCGTTGACCTCCAGACGCACCTCCTTGATAACCTCGGGGTTGTCGGCGTTCTCAAGCACGCGGTCGATATATCCGGCGATTTTCTCCATCAGGTCCTCCTTTGCGCCGCGTGTGGTGATGGCGGCTGTTCCGAAACGTAGGCCAGATGTGAGGAAGGGGCTGCGGGTGTCGTAGGGCACCATGTTCTTGTTGGCTGTGATGTCGGCCTCTACCAGAACGCGCTCAGCCTTCTTTCCGCTCATCTCGGGGAACTTGGGACGAAGGTCAACCAGCATGCAGTGGTTGTCAGTGCCGTCGGAAATAATCTTGTATCCGCGGTTGATGAGAGCTGTTGCCAGAGCGTCGGCGTTCTTCTTCACCTGGAGGGCGTATTCACGCCATTCGGGCTGGAGAGCCTCTCCGAAAGCCACAGCCTTGGCTGCAATCACGTGCTCGAGCGGACCGCCCTGCACTCCGGGAAATACCGCGGAGTCGAGCAGAGCCGACATCTTCTTGATCTCGCCCTTCGGGGTCTTCTTGCCCCAGGGGTTGTCGAAATCCTTGCCCATGAGGATCATTCCGCCTCTCGGGCCGCGGAGTGTCTTGTGGGTGGTTGTGGTCACGATGTGGGCGTGCTTTACAGGGTTCTCGAGAAGACCTGCTGCGATAAGGCCGGCGGGATGGGCCATATCCACCATGAAGATGGCGCCGATCTCATCGGCGAGCTTGCGGATGCGGGCGTAGTCCCATTCGCGGCTGTATGCGCTGGCTCCGGCGATGATGAGCTTCGGACGCTCTGCGCGTGCCTTCTCCTCCATCTCCTCATAGTTTACGCGGCCTGTCTCGGGGCAAACCGTGTAGCTGATGGGGCGGAACATGAGGCCGGAGAAGTTCACCGGGCTACCGTGGCTGAGATGACCGCCGTGGCTGAGGTCCATGCCCATGAAAGTGTCGCCGGGCTGCAGGCAGGCCATGAAGACCGCCATGTTTGCCTGGGCGCCGCTGTGGGGCTGCACGTTGGCCCATTCTGCGCCGAAAAGCTTCTTGGCACGCTCGATGGCAAGGTTCTCTGCCTCGTCCACCACCTGGCAGCCGCCGTAATAGCGGTGTGCCGGATAGCCCTCCGCATATTTGTTGGTGAGACACGAGCCCATGGCGCGCATCACCTCGTCGCTTACGAAATTCTCACT
This sequence comes from Porphyromonadaceae bacterium UBA7087, assembly GCA_002493515.1. Classification (GTDB taxonomy): domain Bacteria; phylum Bacteroidota; class Bacteroidia; order Bacteroidales; family Muribaculaceae; genus Lepagella. The sequence continues at coordinate 19,287 of DKYZ01000042.1, forward strand.
TGCGATAAGCTCGATTCCGCGGCGCTGGCGAAGGTGCTCGCGGTCGATGATATCGAATACTTGGTTGTCTCTCTGCATGTTTTTCTGTTAGTAAGGTTCAGTTGAAAAATAGTGACGCGGCAAGTCGGATGACTTTCCGCGCCACAAAAATAGCAAACATTTGCGACATACGCAAAAAAAGATTCCTTTTGACGATGCCGAGCCTGTCTCAGGGCCTGTTTTCAGCCTCCGAAGTTGTCGTAATGGATGGCCGAGGGCTCGACGCCGAGGTTGTAGAGCATGTTGTTGACGGCGTTGCTCATCGGGCCGGGGCCGCACATATAATACTCTATGTCTTCCGGAGCCTCGTGGTCTTTCAGATATGTCTCGTACATCACGTTGTGGACAAAGCCGGGGGTGTAGGCCACTCCGGCGGCGTCGGCTGCCGGGTCGGGACGGTCGAGGGCGAGATGGAACTTGAAGTTGGGGAACTCCTTCTCAAGCTGCAGGAAGTCCTGGAG
>DKYZ01000042.1:20063-20374 GCA_002493515.1 Porphyromonadaceae bacterium UBA7087
TCCTTCTCAAGCTGCAGGAAGTCCTGGAGGTAGAAGACCTCGTTGAGGGCTCTCGCGCCGTAGAAATAGCTCATCTTGCGGTCGGTGGTGTGGAGTGTCTTTGTCATCCACATGATCTGGGCACGCAGGGGGGCCATGCCGGCGCCACCGCCTACCCATATCATCTCGGCCTTGGAGTCCACGATGGGATGGAAGTCTCCGTAAGGGCCGCTCATGAGCACCTTGTCGCCCGGCTTGAGCGAGAATATGTAGCTTGACGCTATGCCGCAGGGCACGTCCTGGAATCCCACCTGGGGTTTCGGCTTGAAGGG
>DKYZ01000042.1:20511-31822 GCA_002493515.1 Porphyromonadaceae bacterium UBA7087
GATGGGATGGAAGTCTCCGTAAGGGCCGCTCATGAGCACCTTGTCGCCCGGCTTGAGCGAGAATATGTAGCTTGACGCTATGCCGCAGGGCACGTCCTGGAATCCCACCTGGGGTTTCGGCTTGAAGGGGGGAGTGGCTATACGCACCGTGAGCATTATGCGGTCGCCCTCCTCCGGATAGTTGGCCATTGAGTAGGCCCTGACGGTCTCCTCGGTGTTCTTTGCCTTGAGCGTGAACAGGCCGAATTTCTCCCAGGCCGGAAGATATTCCTTGCCGATGAGCTCCTTGTCGATGTCTCCGTCGTAGGTCATCTCGTATTTCGGGATGCGTATCTGGGCATACGAGCCGGGGATGAATTTCATATGTTCCCCTTCAGGCAGCCTTACGATGAATTCCTTTATGAATGTGGCCACATTGCGGTTGGATATCACCTCGCATTCCCATTCCTTGACGTCGAGAGCCGACTCGTCGACCTTGATCTCAAGGTCTGATTTCACCTTCACCTGGCATCCCAGCCTCCAGTGGTCTTTCATCTGCCGGCGTGTGAAATGCACGGCCTCCGTCGGGAGCATGTCGCCGCCTCCGGAAAGCACCTGCACCTTACACTGTCCGCAGCTGCCCTTGCCGCCGCAGGCCGACGAGAGGTGTACGCCGCCGTCGGCCAGAGTGGCCAGCAGAGTCTTTCCGCTCTGGGCGTTGATTACCTTCTGGCCGTTGTTGATTGAGATGGCCACATCGCCCGAGGCCACGAGAAAACGCTTTGCGAGAAGCAGGATTATCACGAGCACCAGCGCGATGACAAAGAAAATCAGCGCGGCTGCCACTACGGAGTTCCATTGGATCATATTCAGTATAGTCATTGCTTTAAAGTTTTATGCCCAGGAAGCTCATGAAGGCTATGCCCATCAGGCCGGTGATTATGAATGTGATGCCTATGCCCCGCAGCGGAGCGGGAACCTGACTGTAGTTGAGGCGTTCGCGGATTGCCGCCAGGCAGGTGATGGCGAGCAGCCAGCCGATGCCCGAGCCCGCGCCGTAGACAGTGGCTGTCCAGGCGTTGGTGAAATCACGCTGCTGCATGAAAAGCACCGCGCCGAGGATCGCGCAGTTTACGGCGATCAGCGGAAGGAATATGCCCAGGGAGTTGTAGAGCGACGGAGAGTATTTCTCGATTGCCATCTCCAGGATCTGCACCAGGGCGGCTATGACGGCGATGAACATTATCAGGCCGAGGAAGCTGAGGTCGGCGTCGGCATACTCCTCGCCGAGCCAGCTCAGGGCGCCGGGCATGAGGATATACTGGTTGATACACCATGTCACCGGCAGCGCGATGATGAGCACGAAGCTTACCGCCACTCCCAGACCGAAAGCGGTCTTGACGTTTTTCGACACCGCCAGAAACGAACACATGCCCAGGAAGTAGGCGAATATCATGTTGTCGACGAAAATCGACCGTATGAACAAATTTAAATTCTCCATTTATTCAAGAGGATTAAAATGTGATTCCTAATTGATTTTATTTCTGACGGGGATTATTCCTGAAGGTCCTTGTTCCTGGAGCGATGCACCCATATGATGCAGGCCACCGTTATGAGGGCCATCGGAGGGAGAATCATCATGCCGTTGTTCTGATAGCCGTGGTCGTACCACCACTGCGGAATCACCTGGCAGCCGAAGAGCGTGCCGCTTCCGAGAAGCTCGCGGAAGAAGGCCACGATCACCAGGATGATGCCATAGCCCAGGCCGTTGCCTATGCCGTCAAGGAATGCCGGCCAGGGACGGTTGGTCATGGCGAACGCCTCAAGGCGTCCCATGATGATGCAGTTGGTGATGATGAGGCCGATGAATACCGATAGCGCTTTGCTCACCTCATAGTTCCATGCCTTGAGCACCTGGTCGACTATGACCACAAGGGCGGCCACGACCACGAGCTGAACGATGATTCGTATCGAGGTGGGAATCGTGTTTCGCAGAAGCGATATGATGACGTTGGCGAATGCAAGCACTGCCGTCACGGAGATTGTCATCACCAGGGCAGGCTCGAGTTTGGCCGTCACCGCAAGCGCGGAGCAAATGCCGAGCACCTGGACAATGACGGGATTGTCTTTCGACAGCGGATTGATTAAGGCCTGAAGGTCTTTGGATATGTTCATGGCTTTTACTTGTCTTTATTGTCGGCGTTAAGTGACTTGAAGAAATTTGTGTAGGGCTCGAGCGAGGAGGAGAGCATCTTCTGCACGCCCTGGCTTGTGATGGTGCCTCCGGAGATGGCGTGCACGTATGGCCTTCCCTCAGGCTCCTGGCCCTTCTTGACTACGGCTACGGATTCGAAGGCTCCGTCGGGGGAGAAGATGTTCTTGCCGTCAAACTGCGACGAGAACGCAGGCTTCTCGATTTCGGCTCCGAGTCCGGGTGTCTCACCCTGATGAGCGAAATATGCCCCATAGATGGTGTCGCCGTTGTCGTCGAAGGCCACGTATCCCCATATCGGGCCCCACAGGCCGGCTCCGTAGACGGGCACGATATATTTCATACCGTTGTCTGTGGTGCATTCGAAGACCGGAAGAAGTCTTTCGGATGCCTCCTTCTTGCTTTCCAGGCCGATGTTGACCTTGAACGGGTCTACTCCGGAATCAGTCTTTTTGCCGGCCATATCCACGATATAGCTCGATTTGATATGCTCGGCATAGAGGTCGGCGATGCTGTGGCCCTCCGAGGGGGTGATACGCGCGGCGGCCAGAATCTGACGCTTGGTGTCATTGTCGATGTTTTCAATCTGCTTGGGGCGCAGGGCCTGGTATACCACCGAAAGCACCACACCCACCACAAGCACAAGCACTGAGGCGTAGATGATTGTGTAAGTATTGCTTTGTCTGTTCATAGCTTGTGGAGATTAGCTTTTGGCGACGGCACGTTTGAGACGTCGGTTGATGTTTGAATTTACCACACAGTAGTCGATCAGCGGAGCGAAGCAGTTCATCAGAAGCACAGCCAGCATGGCTCCCTCGGGATAGCCGGTGTTGTAGCAGCGGATGAGGATTGCGAGCGCTCCGATCAGGAAGCCGTAGATATATTTTCCGGTGTTGGTGCGGCAGGCTGTGACGGGGTCGGTGGCCATGAAGACGATGGCGAAGGCGAAGCCGCCCAGGCATAGCTGCGTTAGGGGATCGATGTAGGTCACCGGATAGAGCGGGCTTGCGAAATTATGCGCCAGAAGCGCCATGAGGAATGCTCCGACAATACCCGATGTGATGATCTTCCATGAGGCCATGCCGGTGGAGAGAAGTATGGCGAGGCCGATGAGGATGCAGAAAGTGGATGTCTCGCCCCATGAGCCGGGATAGAACCCGAAGAATATGTCATGGAAGGAGAGGGGCAGCCCGTTGACGCCGGTCATTATGGCCTCGGAAGTGCCCGAGGAGGCCATCTGTCCGAGCGGGGTGGCCCCTGTGAATGCGTCGGCCGCAGGCATGTCGCCGAGATTGACGAACACCTTGTCGCCGCTCATCTGCGAGGGGTAGGCGAAGAAAAGGAAGGCGCGTGTCACGAGGGCGACGTTCAGGAAGTTGTAGCCCGTGCCTCCGAATACCTCCTTGGCGAAAATCACGGAGAACGCCACTGCCACTGCGAGCATCCAGCAGGGAGTGTCGACGGGGCATATCATGGGAATCAGGATTCCCGATACGAGAAAGCCCTCCTGGATCTCATGCCCGCGCAGCTGGGCCACTATGAACTCTATGCCCAGACCCACGACGTAGGCTGTGACTATCTGCGGCAGCACGGCCCAGAAGCCATAGAAGAACAGGTGGAAGAAACTGTGGTCGATGTCGCCGGTGGCAAGCGCGTGCTGGTAGCCGATGTTCCACATTCCGAACAGGCAGCAGGGAAGCAGGGCCAGCACCACCGTTATCATGGTGCGCTTTGAATCGTTGCTGTCGTGGATGTGCACTCCCGAGCGCGACGTCTCGTTGGGAGTGAAAAGGAAAGTGTAAAACCCGTCGAAAACCGAGTGGAGCTTGCTGAAGCGTCCCCCTTTCTCGAACTGGGGCTTTACCTTGTCGATTCTTTGTTTTAGACCTTTCACGATATTTCTGTTGTTTGGTGGTCGGTTTGTGTTGTTTTGGAATTTATCTGGATTCGCTGTTGTCACGAAAGCTCCTTACGCAGGTTGTCGAGACCTTCGCGCACTATCTTCTGCAGCTCGTTTTTGGATGTGTCGACAAATTCCGGCAACGCGAAATCCTCCGGAGCGACCTCGTAGATGCCGAGTTTCTCCATTTTGTCGATGTCTCCGGCCAGGATGGCCTTGAGCAGGTATTCCGGATATATGTCCATGGGGAAGACCTTGTCATATTCCCCGCTCAGGATCATGGCGCGGTGGCCCCCCTTGATGCGGGAGTCGAAATCATAGGGTTTCGTAAGGCCGCGCAGGAATGCCGGGAATGTATGCTTGACGCTGAACTTCCTGGGATTCATCGATGCCCATCCCATGAACTCGTCGGCATGTTCACCCTCCTGGATGAGGGTGATCTGGCGATAGGGGTAACGAAGGAATCCGTCGGCAGTCTCCTTGACGCCGGTGAGCACGTTGCCTGAGATTATGCGCGTGTCGTTGCCGGCCACGGCTCCTTTGAGAAGAGTCTTCAGGGAGGCTCCGATAATGGTGCGCACCGAATGGGGCGATTTAGCCTCGGGCCCGGTGACCGCCACTACGGTGGAGAAATCGAGATTGCCGTCTGTGTAGAGCTTGCCGATGCGGGCAGCCGTCTCTGCGTCGAGGGTCCAGACCGTCTCCCCCTTGTTGACGGGGGCGATGGCCGCGATCTGGGTGCCGACATTACCGGCAGGGTGGGGTCCCTCGAACTCATATACCTCTGCCACTCGGGATGTGATGTCCGAGCCTGCGCGCACACCGAGATATACGTATCCGTCGGTGAGTCTTTTAAGTATCTCGAGTCCCTTCTCGAGATAGGGAGCCAGCGAGTCTTCGAGAATTGCGGGGGCCAGCGGGGCGGAGTCGAAAGCCGTCACGAAGATGTCGCGGGGCGTTGACTCAGCCTCCGGCACAATGTCGAAAGGTCTCTGCCGCATCATTGCCCACAGGCCGGAAGCCTGGAGGGTAGTGCGGATCTGTTCCCTTTCGGTGGAGGTATTGAAATCTGCCTTATCCGTGCAGACACCCTTCTCCACGCTTACAAACTCTATTTTACGTCTTTCGCCACGGTGGATCTCCTTCACAGTCCCGTCTACGGGGGAGGTCAGTGTGATGGTTCCCGAGGCTTTGTCGATGAGTAACGGTGAGCCGTGGGCCACGCTGTCGCCGGCCTTTACCACGGCCTTCCAGGTGCATCCCGGAAAATCGTCGGGCGTGATGGCGAACAGTGCGGATTCCCTGTCGTCAGCAGTTGTACCGGATGCTTTGCCCTGCAGAGGTATGTCAAGGCCTTTTTTGATTTTGATGTGATTTGCCATGATTTTTTATGTCCTCGATATGAGAGATGGCCGCGGAAAAGCCCTGTGTCGTCGAGCCCGTCGCGCCACCTGTGGATACATGAGACAAAATTACAAATAATTGTTAATTTGTGCAAAAAAAATCCGGATGCCGTCGGTATCCGGATTCTTTCAGGGTAGAGGCCTGTGGCTTCGCGTCACCCTGTCTTATGGTTTCTTTTAGTTGAGGCTCTCCACAAACTTGCGGTAGTCGGCGTTGTCGGGGTCAAGTTCAAGATATTTGTTGAAATACTCCTTGGCCTTTGCCGTGTTCTTCTGGTCGAGATAGTAGTTGCCGAGATAGTTGTACATGTTCTTGGCATCGTTTTTCACCGTGTTGGTCATGTCGGCTGTGGCGAGCTGGCCTACGGCCTGCTCATAGAAGGGCTGGGCCGCTTTCTTCACCTCGTCGTCGGTGGCTGCGCGCTGCATGGCGATGTCGCCGCGCATTTTTGTGGGCTTGTAGTAGCCGGGATAAGCTTCCTCAGCCTTTGTGAGGTAGGTCTCGGCGTCCTTGAACATCTGCTCTGCGAGAGCCGCGTCGTCTTTCTTGTTCTCCACGCCTGCGTAATAGCTGAATGTGGCCTGCTGGCTGTAGTCGTTGTATCCGGGTTCCTCTATCTTCTCAAGATAACCCTTGTAGGCGTTAGCCGAGTTGACGAATGTCTTCAGAGGGGCGCCGTCAGGTCCCGGGGTGCCGTCCATGTCGACGTAGAGCATGGCGAGCTGCTTGTTGAAGTTTGCGTTATCGGGAATTTCCTTGATACCCTCCTCAAGCACCTGCACAGCCTCGTCGAAGCGTTTTGCTTCCTGGAGCTCGCTTGAGATGAGCGTGTAGTCGATGGGGGCGAACTTGTTGTCCGGATTTGCCTTGTGGGCTGCGTAAAGGGACTCTGCGAGCGGAAGGAGCTGCTCCTTCATCGAAGGAATCTGGGCAGCGTTCATAAACTGGTAGCGCATCGCAGTGAAGTTGCTCGGATCCTCCTTGAGAAGGGCCGTTGCGTAGTCGTAGCCTTTCTGGAAATCCTGGCTGTAGAAGAGAAGGAACGCATAGCGGTTCTCATCCTGCTTGAAGTGGTTGGGATTGTTGACATACTTGCCGTAGAAATCCACGGCGTTCTTGTAGTCCTGCTTGTTGTAGTATGCGTTTGCGATCTCCCTCTGACCGAGAGCCGACTGCGGGTTGAGCTCAAGAAGACGTGCGAGCATCTTGATGGCGTATTCGGGATTGACCTGCGTGAAGAGGTTGGCATATTTCACGTAGGCCGGAGTGGAGTTGTTGTCGTAGTTGGCTGCCATCTCATATTTTCCGGCTGCCCCTCCCCAGTCTTTCTGGTCGGCGAGCTGGTCGCCCTCGAAGATATAGATCTCGGGGTTCTCCATATCGAATTTGCGTGCCTTCTCGACGCACTTCTGGATCTGCTTTGCATAGGCCACGGGGTCTGTCTCGTAATAGGCCCTGGCGATGGAGATCTGAAGGGCGGCGTCTTTCTTGGTCTTTTTCTCGGCGTCCTTGAAGAGCTGCTCGGCCACCTTGGGGTTGCCGTTCTTAAGCTCAATGGTTCCGAGTCCGACGAAGTTGTACGGATACTCGGCATTGGCCTGCGCGCCTTTGTTGAAATATTCAGCGGCCTCGCTGACCTTGTTCTCCTTGAGGGCGATGAGACCGAGATAATAATCGCTAATGGCCTTGTCAGTGCCGGGCTTGTCCATGTTGCGGAGCAGCAGCTCCTTTGCATTGTTCAGCTGGTCGGCCTTGTAGTATTCAACGCCTTCGGCATGAGTCTGGGCCATTGCGCTCATGGCCACGCCTGCGAGGCAGGTCGTAAATAGCAGTTTAAGTTTCATCATAATGATTATGTCTGTGTTGTTTTTGTATCTTATTTATGTTTGATAACGATATTGACGCAATATTATTACATCCGTATTATCACATTTCAGCTTCGGCCACATCTGGATGCCGCCGAAGCTGATAGGCTTGCATATGTTGTCCTGGCGGTCTGAGCCACAATGTCATTTCACCTCAACTACTCTCGGATTCATATGGTAGGGCAGGATTCCCGTCAGGGAGATGATTTTCTGTCCCACGAAGCCCGTCACGAAGGCATAGAAACTATGCACCACCGTGGAGTTTGAGGCCGAGGTGATCATATAGACTTTTCTAACCAGGGGGTATTCTCCGGAGTAGATGTATGCCTGGTATGGCTTGTATGCCACCGGAGAGAAGTCGTTGTCCTGGGTCGGATTGCTCACTTTCAGGATGTTCACCTCCGTGGTGAGTTGCGGCGCTACTGTGTCTGTCTCGTTTTTGTATGCGTTCACGCGCTGGTCGAGCGGGATGTTCCTGGCTGCGGAGAGATTGTCGCCGAGCCAGCTCACGCTTATCACGCCCAGGGCGTTCGGGTCAGTCTTCACCACGTCGAAGACTGCGGCGTTGTTCTCCTGGGCGAAGGCATTCTTGTTGTCGGATATCCTGGCGCTGTCGCCGAGGAAGCGGTCGCGCATATAGCTTACGGTCGACGACCCCATGTTGTCGAAGACAATCTTGATGGCCGTGGTGTCGTTGCCGGCAAGCTGGTTCCATCTGGTAATCTTTCCCTGCATGATTTTTCCGATCTCGTCGACCGACAGGGCGCTTACCGGATTCTTTTTGTTGACGATAAGGGCCACGGCGTCTACGGCGATGCAGTTCTGCCTTATGACTCTCTTGAATTTCGCCTTCATGTAATCCATCTGCTCCTTGGAGAGCTCCTTGGTCACGATGATTGCCTGCGTGTTGTCGGCCATGAGGGTGTCGATGGCCTCGGTCTGGCTCACGTAGAAGGGGATGATGGAGGATTCGGGATAGGAATACTCAAACACCTCTATCTCCTCGTCGAGCACGGTCTTGAAACCGTCGTCGCAGAAGATTGTGGCCGAACCCTTAGCATATTCACCGCGCTTCACGGGGGTGCAGCCCACGGAGGCGAGCAGCAGGGCGCCGACGGCGGCGATAGAGATTGATTTCTTCATGTCTGTGTGTGTCTTGGGTCAATTTGTTTTGGTCTTGTCAGTTCCAGCCTCTGTACAGGCGGTAGCCTCTCCATACGCCGTATGCGCATAGGATTCCGCCGACTGTGGCGCTGATTGCCACGTTGTCGATGTTGAAGACGTCGAAAATGAACAGCATTCCGACTGCCACGTAGACGATTACCATAAAGATGCCGAAAGCCAGCCTGCCCCCTTTGGGAAGATTCTGACCGTTGTTCTCATTACCTTTCATAACTGTTGAGCTTTAGATTATGTTTTAATAAATTAACAATTCGGGTTATGGTAAGTTCACGCCATTATCCGTTTGCGGATGTAAAAGTACAAAAATAATCCGAGACCACGAAAAAAAAGAGACTCCTTTCGGAATCTCTTTTTATCTTCTGGTTTTCCGCTTGTCGCGGATGGGGTTTACTGGTTCTGAAGCTTGAAAGTGACAGGGAGGTTGAAGTAAGAGCGCACGGCTACACCGTTGTTCTTACCGGGCTGCCATTTAGGCATCTTCTTCACTACCCTGAGAGCCTCGCGGTCGAGATCCTTGTCTACGCCCTTCACGATTGAGGCCTGGCCGATGGAGCCGTCTTTCTCAACCACGAACTTGACGATGACGCGTCCCTGGATGTCATTCTGCTGGGCAGCCTCCGGGTAACGGATGTTCTGGCTCAGCCATTTCATCAGGGCGGCCTGACCGCCGGGGAATTCCGCCGGCTGCTCTACGGCGACGAAAATCTCCTCTTCCTTCTTTTCCTCTTTCACAGGCTCCGGCTCTTTTACCACAACCTGCTCGGTGACTGCCTTGAATTTATCGGCATCATCGGAACCCTCCTGGGTCACAACGCCACGGGCGGTGTTGTCCTCCTTCTGGGTCTCCATATCCATCACCTCGTTTTTCACCTTGTCGGCGTCAACGATGGCGATCTGGGTCACCTGGACGGTGGCAAGCACCTCCTCAGGCACCTCGGGGATCTCCTGCTCGAATTTCTGCTCCTCTACCTCAGGCTCGGGCTCTGGTTCCTCTTCCTGCTGCAGAAGCTCGGCGGCAGCCATTTTCTCTCTCTCCTCCTGGAGCGCTATCGCCTCCTGCTCGGCTTTGTAGTCGGAATACTTCGAATATGCGAGTATGCCGATGAATACAATCACAAGACCGATAAGAGTGAACAGCACTGCGAGGTTATGACGCTTGTCGCTGTCCTTACGGAGCTGATATGCGCCGAACTCTTTGTTCTTGTCGGCAAATACCAGGTCGCGCCACTCTTTGGATGTTAGATCTACATTTCTTTTAGCCATTGTTGTTTCTTTGCTTTAAGGGTTATTAAATCTAACGTCAGTCATTATGATGCCTGTTCTGGAAGTCGATGAGCATCACGGAGTCAACGCGGGTCATGTTGTCAATCTGATATTTCGAGATTGAGTTGATCTGCATCTCGTCAAGCGTCGACACCAGTCCGGCGAAAGAGGCCTGCGGGGTCGATTTGATGATGATCACCGGTTTCTTCAGGTTCTCATTCTTTCTCACCTCGGAAGCAGCCTTGTTATATTCCTCCTGGGCTTTCTCACGGCCGTCCTTGGTCTCGAGATTGCCGAAACCGCCGTTCTGATATTTCTCCTTGAGCTTGTTGATCTCAGCGAGAACGTCTTTGTTTCGGTCCTGGATGATTTTGCGGATGCCACGCGCGGTATGGATTCCCGCGCTGTTGACCTCATCGCTGAGGAGCTCCGATTTCTGAAGGTTATTGTTCTCGGAAAGCACTGTTCCGCCGGGGCCGAACATACCGGCGTCGCCACCGGGCTTTCCGAAGAAGTAGTAGACCTCATTGACCACCCGGCCATTGACCGAGTCAACGTCGAATGAGCCCTTCTTGCGTTTTGCGTCGATGATAATGGTCACGGCGTCGTCGGCCGAAGCCTGCGACATGTTCTCCACATTGTCGACTTTCTCGTTAGAAGGAAGCGCTATGGTCAGGGTCTGCGACTTGATCATGGTCGTACAGAGCATGAAGAATGTTATGAGCAACATGTTCATGTCGACCATCGGCGTGAAATCCACGCGGATCTGCATCTTTTTCTGGTGGCCTTTCTTTTCGCCTCCAGAGCTTTGTTGTACTTCTGCCATGGTCTTATTCTCCTGCCTTAAGTGCTGTCAATAAAGTGAACTTGTTCATGTGGATGGTCTGAAGGTTGTCCATCACACGGTGCATTATTTCAAACGATGTGTTCTCGTCGGCCTTGATTGCCACGCCTGTGCCGTCTTTGATCTTGTCGGCCAGGTTGGAGTTCTCGGTCTGACGCATTGCCTTCATCCACATCTGAAATTCGTTGAGGTTGTTTTCTCCCTGGCTGTCGGAGATGGGTATTCCCGTCACGTGGTTGGGATTGCCGTCTTCTCCCTGCATCCATTTGTCCATCAGGGTCTGCCCCTCCTGGCGGTCGGCCAGGTCGAGGAAGTCTCCCATCTGACTGAGAGGCACACCGAAGGAACCGAGCTTCGCGAACGCCTGCTTCTGCGCTACGTTGAATTTGATTTTATTCTTATGCGACTCGTTGTAGATCTCGCTTACCTTGTCGAGCAACGCCATCCTCATCTTCTCGTTACTCCAGTTGGAGGAGGTGTCGTTGTTCATGGTAAGCCATACCTTTCCCTGCGGGCTGACGAGCACCTGCACGTAGTTGGTCTCCTGCACCTTCTCGTCGGAGACGGAGGCCGGGGTGATCACCGTGGTGGGCTCTTTCTGAAGGAAAGTTGAAGTCAGCATGAAGAAGGTAAGCAGAAGCACGGTCACGTCACTCATCGCC
>DKYZ01000106.1 GCA_002493515.1 Porphyromonadaceae bacterium UBA7087
TCGACCGCTCCGGCATCTTTCCTTGGTCGTGTTTGGTGATGCAAAGTTAGGCAAAATTTCCGGGATGACAAATTCTTGACTGAAATTTTTTTATTCTTTTTCTGGCGTCAATGTGGGTATTGGTGTTATAACATATTGATATTAAGCGTTTTATGTATGATACTGTGCGTTGTTGTATTTATGGCACCGAGGAGGACGCGGGCGCATAAAAATCAAAGGTAGAGCCTGTCGGAATATGGCGGAATGGGGAAAAAGAGGTAACTTTGCAGTCCGGAAACAAAACAAAACCTTAAAACGCTTAAGGAAATGATTAGATTCTTGAAAGACTGGACTCTCATAATATCCATGCTGGCCGGCATTTTCGGCTATTTCATCTATACCTCCATACCTTTTCTGGAGCCTACAAAACCGTTTGCTGCCGAGGCGGTAGCAATCATACAGCCGCTTCTTATTTTCTCCATGCTCTTCCTGACGTTCTGTAAGGTAGACCCCAGGAGCCTGCGCATACGCAAATGGCATCTATGGCTGTTGCTTATACAGTGTGGTCTCTTCACAGGCATCGGATGCGTGCTCATCATGCTGCCTCACAGCGGTCTGCGCATTGTGCTGGAGGGGGCGATGATATGCCTGATATGTCCAACGGCCACAGCCGGGGCTGTCGTGACCAAGAAACTCGGAGGGAATGTCAACAACATCACCACCTATACCATCCTCATCAACCTTGCCACGGCCCTGCTCATACCCTCGCTCGTGCCTGTCGTGCATCCGCATCCCGGAATGACGGTGTTCTCCTCGGCCATGCTTATTCTGAGCAAGGTATTTCCCCTTCTTCTCTTTCCCCTCGGCGCTGCGTTGCTGATAAGGTATCTGTGGCCCCGTCTTCACCACAAGGTAGGCCAATATCAGGAGGTGTCGTTCTATCTCTGGGCGGTGGCCCTGGCCCTTGCCACGGCGGTGACGACGCGGAGCATCGTCCACAGCGACGTCGCTCTCTCCACACAGCTATGGCTCGTCGCCGTCTCCCTGATATGCTGCGTCATGCAGTTCTGGCTCGGCTGGAAAATAGGATTGCGCTATGACGACAGAATCACCGCCGGACAGTCGATGGGCCAGAAGAACACCGTGCTTGCCATATGGATGGGCTACACCTTCTTCACCCCGATTACCGCCGTAGTGGGTGGTTTCTACAGCATCTGGCACAATCTCCTCAACTCCTATCAGCTCTACGAGCACAAGAAACCGACGCCCCACGGGGAGCCGGCCCGGAGATGAGACATCTCCGACCCCGTGATCTGGTTCTATTTCAGTATGCCTGATGAGGCTCCGGCTTGCCTCGATATGTCATTGCCACGGTTTATCTTTTTGCCGAAGCCGAAGGTATATGTTGCCGAGAGCTGGACGAAAGCATGGCTGGAGGCGTTGCTGACCCATTTATCTATTGAGTAGCAGTCGCTTTTCATGGTGTCGTATGCTGACCTCCAGTTCCATCTCTGAAGATTCTGAGCCGTCAGGCGGATGTTCCAGGATGAGTTGCTCCATCCCGCCTGAAGAATGAATGCATCCTTGTTTTTCGTCCATATTCCCGACATGGAATTGTAGTTGTCGGTCGCGTTTTCCGAATGATATGATATGGCGAAATTGAAATTGCCAAAATAATAAAGAGCCTGGAGATAACAGCTTATGCAGGAATGGTCAGTGTTGTAGGGAGTTCCGTTGCGCACGAGCAGCTGTTCCAGCCGTCCGGAGAGATAGAGTTTGCCATCCAGATGGTTTGTGGAGACACTTATTCCATAATTGTAATGGCTGAATGAGCCTATCGGCTGTCTAATGGTTCTTATTAACCCTTCCGACGTGGTCTCATATACGAACGCCGCACGGTTTCCCACAAGCCAGGAATTTGCGAATGCCGTAAAACTGAATCTGTCGGACGGAATGAAAGTGTAATTGATTCCCATGTCATAGCTCCTGTGGGATTTCAACACAGGATTTCCCGTGTGCCATAGAAAAGGGGATACGTGAATTATGTTCTCACTCTTATAGTTGGATGACGGCGGCCATACTGAATAATGGAAAACCGCACCGAACGAGTTCTTTTTATTCGGAACAAATCTTAGGGAGGCGTCGATATATGGGAAGTCTGACACAGCCTTGTTGTCATTGAGTCTTGTTGTCATCCAGTTCCATCCTAATCCCAGCGAAGCTGATATTCTATTGTCGGCATAATTGTATGAGGCGCCTATCTGTCCGAATTTTGTTGTGGAATTGTCGTGGGCTTCCACTGATCCGGAATAGTCGGTACGATTATGTTCATACAGCCCTCTGGCATGAGCCAGCAATGAGTGCCTGTCAGAGAAGGATTGACTGTAGCTCAATACGACATTTCCGTTATGGGTATTGTCTTTCGCGCCATTATATATCGGAGTGACATCTGCCTCAGAATACAGGGAGCTTTGATCGGTGTGCGAGTATGAATAACCCAATGATGCCGTCAGCGAATTATTCTTTGGCAGACTGAAAAAATAGTAGCCGCTATAACTGATATACTTTGCTTTCGACTCCGATGTGGCGTTATAGCTGGATTGGGTCAGGAGATTATCCGTATATCTTACCGTGCCCGAGTTGTCATCATGAGGGGTGTGGTCAAGACCGGCCGCCACCTGAGTGTTGGCGGTGACTTCTTCTCCGGAATATAACGCCCTGATACTTGTCTCATAGTTCCGTCTGCGGAATCTGGACGTCTCCGTCTGGGACTCACGCTGAAAGCTTCTAATCTCCCCGTTTTCCTGAGGCAGATGGAATGTTTCGGTCTGGTCAACGCCAAAATGATTGTTCGACATATAGTAACCGTAACCCATTATGTCATAGGTCATCCTGTTCTTGACGAATCTCGCGTTTGCCTGCAGGAATCCCGAATTGGCAATAAGATTTTCTGTGCCTAAAGCCTTGACATAGCCGCCATATTCATATTTTATCATCCTGAAATTTATGACGTTTCTGTTGCCCTGGAACCTTGGGTCGGCAGGATATTCAAGATATTCCACACTCCTGACGTCCGACATCCTCATCATCCTGAGGTCGTCTTCAGAGGTCGGCACATAATCGATATATATTGCCACAGGCTGGCCTGATGCTGTCGTGACATTCGCTTCCCCCAGACGTGCGTAAAGTTGGGGAATAGCCATTCTGGCAAGAAGATCCGTAGCCGTCTGTGACGCGTTCTTTTGTCTTTGCGTCGGTCGGTAAATGCTTTTGTCAGACAAAAGGAAGGTATTGTCAGCCTTGATTGTAATGTTTTTAAGACGGACAGGCGATTCTGTCATATATACGGTTCCTATTGAGAATGAATCACACTTCCTGTAAGTCGGCATGTAGCCGAGACATGTGAGTTTCGCTGTCACATTCCGTTTGTCGCAAGGGATGGAAAAGCGTCCGGATTCATCTGTTATGCCGTATGTGATCACCGTAGAGTCTTTCGGAGCAAGAAGCATGACGGTAGCGGCCACTACCGGTTGGCTTTCACGTCCGACGGCTCGCCCGGTGTAGCGGAATTTTCCGTGTTGCAGCGCCTCGATATAGAAATTCCGGTCTTTCCTTACTATGGTTATCGGGTTGAGACCGACGGTCTGGCGCAAGGCGTCATAGGCATCGTCTGTGTTGATTCTCGCGGAAGTCCTGTAATTGTCGAGTTCCTTGTATATGAACGATATGTTGACCTCCGGATGATCCTTGCTGATTCTGACAAGTGCATCCGAGATCGGTGTGTTGTCAAACGAATATGAGTATTTTAAGGCGTTGGCTGAAAGATATGTCATCACAGCCATAATTATGGACAGGATAAATCTCATTTTCAGTCTATTATTAGGATGTTGCCGTCTTGCCTGATGTTGATTCGCTCGAATGTGTTGAGCTGTTCCACAACCTCGTTGATCGGCTGTGAGGGATCGAGTCTGTAATACAGATGCAGTGATGCCGTTTCCTCGTTGTTGAGCATGACCTCGACTCCATAGGTTGCAGCCACTTCCTTCATGATTGTTTCAAGAGGCTCGTCTTCAAACATTACAGGCTCCTTGGCAATCCTGACGGTATCATCGCTCATAATTACCGTATTCTTTGACAGGGATTCTAAATTAGGCGTAACTGTGACATTGTTTGGAATCGGCTCTGGCCTGTTATCATTTATCGCTACGGTAATGGCTATTCCGGCAGCTACAGCTATAATTGACGTGCCGGTTATGGCAGCGATTGACGCCGTGCGGTTGCCGGGCCACAGAAAGCGACGGCGCCTACGGACATTATGCTTCCTGGCGAATTCATCCCACTCCGCATCGACATCGACTCCTTTGCTTGCTGCTACGGCGGAATCCGTTTTGCAGAAGATATTGTAAATCTCCCTGGTTTCCGGATCCGACATTATTTCAGTCAGCCGCTCCGGCGTATAATTCTCCGGATGCTCGATAATATCAAGCAAAAGTTCGTATTTATCCATTTTCGTTGAGTTTTTTGCGGATGATTGTCAGTGCATGACTCATGTGTCGATAGACAGCTGTCTCGCTGATGCCCATTCTTTTTGCGATAAGGGCAAACGGCATCCCCTCGGAAAACCGCAGTTCCAGCACCTCCCTTGACCTGGGTGACACATCATTGCGTATAAGGCTGTAAATACGCCCTATCGTTTCCTCGTCAGGCCAGTCTTCAGAATTATATTCCTCAATGTCGAGGAAGTAACGGGTTGCTATTCGCTGATGGATTCCGCAGTTCCGGATATGGTTCAGACTCCGGTTGCGTACAGCCGTCAGGAGATAGCCGCCGGTGACTGCGATGCCGGATTTCTCTTCCAGCAACCTGGCAAACACATCCTGGACGATGTCGCGAGCAAGGTCTTCATCGTGCAGAAGGGCAATCGCCAGCCGGTGCATCTGCGCGTAATGTGCTTTGAAAAGCCGCTCTATGTCGTTTCTGTTCGTCATACACCAATAAGACACACGACATCCGCAAAACTCAATACCTGATGGATAATTTTTTTGATGAGACCATGTTTATCCGTTCAGCCCTGCCTTCTTGGCCTGCGAGTGCTGGTGCTCACGGGGAATGTGATACCGGCGTCCCTCTTTTATGAGGTATGATCCGGTCTGATGGAAGCTGAACGGCACACCGGCATCCACGCATTGCCCGTGCATGTCCAGAACCCATTCGTAATCCAGCGGTCTTGCATACTTTCCCGACTCTCCCCCTACCGACACCTCCTCAATCAAATTCGGGTCAAGATAGCTCCTGAGGTCTATCTGTCCAAGCATCGGGGCCACTATCACAAGCCGGTGCTTTATGGGAAGCTCAAGAAAAATCGGCATCCTGTAATCCACCCTGTCCTGGTTTTCCACTGTGCATCCCACCGCCACATGGTCATACCCCTCCCCCCAGTCATTCGGGAGACACTTCTCAAGTCGGTCGATGCGCTTGGTGAAGAACATGAAAGTGCAGTCGTCGCGCTGCCTGACGATATCCCAGATCTCTTCCCTCCAGCCGTCGGCCTCCTCGATGAGCAGGTCGGAAGTGAAGCATAAGGCGAACTCAGTGCCGGAAGGAAATTTCCAGTTCTTCCTCCTGTCGCGTTTCAGCGGGAGATTGAAAGACGCGGTCTTGCGCACCTCGCTCGTTGGCGTGGCTGTTCCGAAAGCCGCGTCCTCCCGGTAGACGTAGCAATGACGGCATCCCTCGCTTATCTTGTGGCATCCATGCCACGGGTTCCACATCGGCATAATCAGTATTCCGGTTTTTACGGTAATCCCCTCCGGGCCGCATGCAGTCCGGAGGGGATTGTGAATAAAGTCAGGTGATTTATTTTCTGAAAAGACGGATCAGCTCGCCGATCCAGAGCACAAGCGACGTGGCGCCGATTATTATGGCCCAGTCGACAGCCTTCAGAGGAACAACGTTGAAGAACTGTCCGCCTATGCTCACGATCACGATCTGGCCCACAAGGATAACGAGCGCTATCATCACGAAGCCCCCGCAGCCCTTGAAGTGGAAGGCCGAGCGTCCTGACTCGAAGGCGCGGGCATTGAACATGTTCCAGAACTGCAGGAACACGAATATCGTGAAGAAGAGTGAGAGCTCATACGGGCTAAGTCCAGTGTTGGCACCCATGGCTACCTTGCCTATCTCAGTCAGCGACGTGATGTCGGTGTGCTCGAAATAATACAGCAGTCCGAGAAGCAGCAGGAAGAATATTCCGCCGGTGCCGAGTATCGACCTCCACATCGGATGATTGATGATGAATGCCGTGCGCGAGCGGGGCTTCTCCTTCATCACCGAGCGAGAGGGCGGGAGAGAGGCCAGAGCCATGGCGGCGAAGGTGTCCATGATGAGGTTCACCCACAGCATCTGCGTCACCGTAAGCGGCGACTGCATTCCCATGAATGCCCCGAAAAGCACGATAAGACAGGCAGCCACGTTGACTGTCATCTGGAAGAGGATGAAGCGCTGTATGTTCTGGTAGAGCGAGCGGCCCCACATCACAGCGCGTCCGATCGAGGAGAAGGAGTTGTCGATGATGGTTATGTCGGAAGCCTCCTTTGCCACAGACGTGCCGTCGCCCATCGACAGGCCCACATGGGCTGTCTTCAGTGCCGGAGCGTCGTTGGTGCCGTCGCCCGTCACGGCCACTACCTCGTTGTTGGCCTGCAGCGCCTCTACCAGGCGCTTCTTGTCCATCGGGCGTGCACGCGCTATGATCTTGAGGTCGCCCACACGCTCACGCAGCTGGCTGTCGCTGAGCTCGGCGAACTCCGTGCCCGTGATGATGTTGCGTTCCCCGTCGGTCGCGTCGTTCCAGAGTCCGATCTGGCGTCCTATCTCCTTGGCGGTGCCCGGAGTGTCGCCCGTCACGATCTTCACCTTGATGCCGGCGTCGGTAACTTCCCTCACGGCGTCCGGAACATCCAGACGCACCGGGTCGGATATAGCCACGATTCCCAGGAACGTAAGGTTCTCTGCCGCCACCTTCGAGTCGGCTATTGTCCTGTCGCCTGCCTCGATCTCCTGGTAGGCGAAACCAAGGGTACGCATGGCCTGGTTCTGATACTCCAGAAGCTGCGCGTCGATCTCCTCCTTCGTCACACCGCAGCGGTTCTTACACATGCCGAACACAATCTCCGGAGCTCCCTTCACATAAAGTATAGTCTTTCCGGAAGCGGAGCGCACGACTGTAGCCATGTATTTCCTCTCTGTGGTGAATGGAAGTTCCTCCACTCTCGTTGCGTTCTCGCGCAGCTCGGCGTAATTTGCGCCACGCTCCCTGAGCCAGAGCAGAAGCGCTCCCTCTGTCGGGTTGCCGAGCACCTGTGCCTTCTCCCCCGAGAGGTCAAGCTGGGCTGTGGAGTTGACAGCGATACCCTCGCATAACACCAGATCCGATGGCTCCCCGAAGAAATTCGTCTTGTAGACCTGCATCTGGTTCTGCGTCAGGGTGCCCGTCTTGTCGGTGCATATCACGGTAGTGGCCCCCATCGTCTCGCAGGCATGCATCTTGCGCACAAGGTTGTTGGTCTTCAGCATCCTGCGCATCGAGTAGGCCAGCGAGAGCGTGACCGCCATCGGCAACCCTTCCGGCACGGCTACTACCACAAGCGTGACGGCCACCATCAGCGTCTGAAGGAAATAGGCCAGGAAATGCACCCACTCGAACTCGGGGGTGTTGACGAAATACATCACTATGCGGCCGATGATGATTGCAGCCGCGAATCCGTAGGAAATCTTTGTGATAAGGTCTCCCAGGCCGTCAAGCTGCTCGTTGAGCGGTGTCTTCACGCTGTCATCAATCTGGGCGGCCTCGAACACCTTGCCGTTCTCAGTCTTGTCGCCTACGGCAAAAACCTTCATGACGCCATGTCCCTCCATCACCTTCGTGCCGCGCATCGCGTGGTTGGAGGGGAACGTGGCATCCGGGTCGAACTGCTCTGGGTCGGTGGTCTTGTGACACATCGGCTCTCCTGTCAGGGTCGACTCGTCGATATTGAGCGACACCGCCTCAAGAAGCTCGCCGTCCGCCGGCACCTCCTCGCCGGTATTCAGAATCACTATGTCGCCTACCACGACGTCCTTCCTCGCCACCTGCATGGCGTTGCCGTTGCGGATCACCTGCACCGGCTCGTCGTCGTTCACCTGGTTGAGCAGTGCGAACTCCTTGTCGGCCTTGAGCTCGAAGATGAACGCGAGCCCCGTGGCGAGAAGAATGGCGATGAAGATGCCCACAGGCTCGAAGAAGACGCTGCCACCCTCGTCAAGCGCGAAAAATTCGTAGCATGATATGCCGATCGAGAGGGCGCCGGCAATCAGCAGGATGATGATAAGAGGGTCGCTGAATTTCCCGAGAAACCGCTTCCATAGCGGCTCTTTCTCAGGCGGAGTCAATATGTTGACTCCATGCTTGCTCCGGCTCTCCGCCACCTGCGCGTCGGTCAGGCCGGTGAAATGTTGTTTCTGTGACATATTCTTGTTTTTTCTGATGTTTGCGTATCTCTGCCGTTACTGCGGATTCTGGTTTGTCAGCATCCGTGTCGATTCCAGTATGGGCAGGTTGCTCTCTGTCGGAACGTAGATCACGGTCTTGTCGCTGAGGTCTGACTGCTGGCGCACCCACAGATACTGGATATAGGTCGGCGTGATGCTGCCGTTTTCTATGCGGATGGCCTCGGCCGCACCTTTGGCGCGCTCGATCTCTGCCTGCGCGTTGAGCTTCTCGGCCTCAAGATTGGCCTTCGCCTCCTCGATCTTGATCTTGCGGTTCTGCTCGGCCTTGGCGAACTCGGCCTTCCCCTCCATCTCCTGGCTCCATACGTTATACCAGGGCCGGATGAAGGCCATGGCCACTATCAGGAGCACTATTGCTCCTACACCTATGACCGCTCCTTTCACGAGCTTGGGGGTGATGTTGTTGTAGTTGTTGTTGTACATGGGTATTGGTCTTTTTTAAGTTTGGGATTTATACTCGGAAGAGAGGATGTGCAAAGTTAACGTAAAGTGTCATTAAGAGCAAAATCAACAGAATATTTCAGCCGTATGCAGTCCGGGACTGATATCCCGGCTGAAATATTGCAATCTTCATTCGGCTCAAAGATTCTTCCATCGGCGGTATAGCTCTGATTCCAGAAGAGGGACTGCCTTGTCGCTGTCAATCTGCTCGACTCTCACAAGCGACTGCTCTACATGAACGCCGAAGACTCCGTCTTTGTTTTTCGTGACGTTGTAGTCATCAGGATTATAAAGCCCATGCTGCCCCTTGATGGAGCGCCGCAGACAGCTGAAGATGGGACGTCGTATCTCGGGCACACGCAGGTCGGGCGCCATGTCGCTCTCACCCCCCATCATTCCGTATATCATGGCATAGCGCCGCTGCATCCTCTCCATCCTGCGGTTGTAACGCTCCAGAGAGCCGGCTCTCCCCGGAGGATTGAAGTCAAGTCCTTCGCCCCCCTGGCAGAGCAGCAGGGCGTATAGGGCGCGCTCCCTGCGGTGCATTCCCTGGGCCTTGGCGTCTATGTCCGGAAATGAGATCTCGTCACGGTAGGGGTTGATGACGATGCGGCTGCGTATGTCGCGGTGAATCAGGAAGATATCGAGCAGCTGCTTGTAGAATCCGTGGAAATGAAACTGGCTGTCACGTTCCTCCGAGGTCTTGACTATATATAAGTCGCTGGGAAGCATGTCGCAGAATCGGTCTACAAACATTCTGACTCCGGTGGTGATATTCTCGTCGGCCTCTATCTTCAGATAGTTGGCATACGGGGTCTCACCGACGTAGCTTGTGCCGATTTTCACAAGAATGGCCGGGTAAGTGTCGCGGAGGTCAGCGATGCCGCATTTGTTGCAGAGGAGGTCTTTGCAGAATGCCCCGGTGGTCATTTCCAACAGGGAGCTGTAGGCCGTATCGAGTCCGTCCGGGCTCAGATTGGGTGCCAGGAACGAGAGTATGCCCCGTATTATCCCCGGGTCCGTCCGGCGGTAATGGGCTATAATGGAGGGTATGTATACAAAATGGAAGCCGGCAAGCTGTAGCTCCTTGTAGATAGTGCGGTAGTCTTTCACTATTGCCTCGTTGACCATGGTGTCGAAATCGCTCTCCACATAAAGCGCGGTCGCCACGTCGATGTTGAAGTTTGCCTTGGGGATAGAGATGACGTCAGCCCGGAATGGATGAGAACTTTCGAGCACCATTGTCAGGGCGATAATCACCAGGGCCTCGGCATGGGCGCAGAAGCCGTCGCTGATTGTCATCGACCGGCAGTCGCCCAGCAGGTCTTCACGCAGGCCCTGCTCTTCGGCGC
The DNA here is from genome assembly GCA_002493515.1 of Porphyromonadaceae bacterium UBA7087. Lineage (GTDB taxonomy): Bacteria > Bacteroidota > Bacteroidia > Bacteroidales > Muribaculaceae > Lepagella. Next base: position 10,323 of record DKYZ01000106.1, read on the forward strand.
TGCATATCGTCTCCACAGCCTCGGCGAAGGATACACCCTGCGCCTCTGTCATGGCCTCGCGGTCGATTGAATATTTCTCGCACAGTCTTTCCCAGCAGTCCATCTCGCCGGTGTCGATGATGCGGTCTGCCTTTATCAGGTCGGAGAATATTCGCGCTATCGATATTTTCTGTCGTTTTGTCATATGGTTCTCTTTTGAATTCATTGTGGGGTGGGGGGGGGTGCCAGAGGCGTCAATTGTTGACGACCTGGACCAGTATCAGCCTTCCTCCGTCCGCGCCCGAGAGCAATATCTTGCGTCCCTCTGTAAGCTCCACATATTCTCCCGGCTTGATCTGGCGTTTGGGCTGCGTCGTCACGTCCCACATGTCGTCGAGTCGCCGGTTTATCAGTATCCAGTGGCCGTTGTGGAAGTGGAAGTCACCCACAGGCTTCTTGTCTTCCGGCTTCGTGCGTTCGTTGGGGGTGATGAAGCGGTTGACGTGCCACATGTAGAGCGACTGCTTGTCGTATACCATCAGACGGTAGTTTTCCGGAAGGAATTTTCCGTGGGAAGGGGAGTAGTAGAGGTTGAGCACCGGCAGCTGCCCGTGATATTCCCGTCCGCAGAAAGGACACCGGGGCTTGGTGGTGTTGTCGAATACGAACCATCCTGCCTCGCAGTCGGGATTCTGGCAGGGCTGGATGAGGTCGGTTGTCTTTACCAGGGCGAGTTCCCATTCGTCGGCGGTAGGGCGCTTCGAGGGGTCATGCAGCCCGTCGATGAAGGCACGGTCGAAAAGCTCCTTCAGATAGGGGCCGCATATTGTGTACGGCCGTTTCGCCACATCTCCCTGGGGAAGCTCGCTCGGGGCGAGGTTCTGTATCTTGGGCCGGTTGCTCTTGTCGGTGGGATGCTCGATGAAGAGTGCCTTCTCTCCCATGGAGAGCTCCTCGTCGCGCGCTGTGTCAAGGTCGTTCACCTTCCCTCCGCGCAGCGGGTGTCGGTTGAGCAGATACATGTAGATCAGCACGGCCAGGGCATGGCGGTCGGTCTGGATGCTCGGCAGCTTCTTCGCCGGGTCTCCGATTTTCATTGAGCGGGTCTGGAGCACCTCCGGCGCGATGAAGTCGGGTGTGCCGACCACGTCCGGCGGATATTTGCCCGGCACCACCAGCCCGTCGATGTCGATTACCGCCGCCCGTCCGCTCTCAGGGTCCACGAGCACATTCTTGTATGACAGGTCGCTGTGGGCGAGCCCGGCCGCGTGAAGCCTTCTGACCGCCCTCGCTATCTGCAGACACATATGCACATGGCTAAGCCACGTTCCTTTCTCCTCACGCTTGAGGAATTTATTGCGGAGCTTGGCCGAGGCAAACCATTTCCCCTCCTTCTCCTTCCCCTTGAACATTCCGTCTTTGAAGAAGAAATGTTTCTGATATGCCGGGCACACTATGCCAAGCTTCCCGTTCCATTCCACCATCTTTGTGGGCCAGCAGAAGAGATTCTCCCAATAGTCGCCTCCTACCTGCCCGAAAATCCGCTCGCGGTATTTCCCCACGATATTCTGAAGACGGTCGCGCGAGTTGGCATCCTGGGGCTGCCGGAAGAACCCCACGACATACGATTTGTCGGGACTGAAGTATACATCCTTCATCGCTCCGCTGCCTATCACCTCGTCTACAAACTCGACGGGCGTCCCGTCAGTCGCCGTTAGTTTTATTGTCTGTGCCATGGGATTGGGTTTAATAAAGGATTGCTATCGTGCGGTCGTCGTGGTTGCCCGGGCTCCAGAAGTCGAGCCAGCCAAGCAGCTGCTCTGCCGCCTTCTCGTTGTCGTCGCTTAGCTCGACCCCTCCGATTCCGTCCTCCGGAAAACCGCTCCGGAGATGTTCGCTGAATTCCTTCCACTTCCCGAAGTCGTTGAGGTTGCGGTCGGTCTCGAACATCGGGTCGGACACTCCGTCGCTCATCAGATAGAGCGCTGTGAAATCATCCACTATCGTCATCCTGACGCGCTTGCTCACCACATCCTTATCGCGGAATATCTCGGGCATCGTCAGGAAGCGGGTCTGTCCGGAAAACTCACCTTCGTCTGGTGTCCCGAGCAGTTTGATTATCTTCTTCTTATCGTCATAGAGACACATCGCGCCGTCGCCCACCCAGAAAGAGGCAATGAACCATCCGAAGTCGAACCGCTTGCAAATGGCGAACATCAGCGTCGTGGCGAAGTCCTTCAGTCTCGCCTCCCCGTTAAGCTCCGCTGTCTGCTTCACTGCATTGTGGGCTTTCTTTGCCCCTCCATATATTATGTCGATCACATGCTTTGTGAGGACAGTGCGCTTTTCGGTGTTTTCGCGGTCGTTGCCGAATGCATGGATGGCCTCCTCGAAATCGGGATTGTCGGCAAGCAGCTCGATGCAGTGGTCGGCCACGGTGTCGCAGCCCACCCGCGACCCCATGCGCGAGAATTTAGCCGAGCCGGCGCCGTCAGCCACAGCCATAACATACCAGTCGGATTCGGGACAATGATGTACCCGGAAATCATCGTCTCTCGCTTTCCCCTCCTGGGCATGGCTTCGTCCGCGCTGGCTCGCCGCCACGATATCCTTCCGGGGCAGTCCGTCGGCTCCGGCCTCCACTTTCACGTATTCCGATGCCATGTCAGGCTTGAAATATGGGATATTCGGATCTGTCGGCTTGTTTTTCCACAGTTCCCTCGGATTGGGGTTGAAGGCGATGGGTATGGATAGCTCGGAAGCTGGCTCTCCGTCCACTGTCTCGTATCTCAGCCGAAGCACATAGTCGCCCGCCTTGGCCGGCATTCCGGTGAGAGAGCAATTTCCGTCTTCGCTCATTGAGAAATTCAGACCGAGCTCCCCGGCTCCGGCAATATCCACGTTTCTTATGCGGTCGGCAGGGAGCCTGAAGCATGCCGCATACTGTTTCCTGACGGTTCCGTTGGGGAAACGCAACCCCAGATTCCTTATCTCGTTTTCTATTATCAGTCTTTGGTTCATACGTAATTCGGTGAAATCCTTCCAGAGCGAGCCCATGGCCCATCTCAGGAAAGTGTCTTTCTGTGAGTCTGGGATACCTATTCCGCTCATTGCTTTCTCTATCGCGGCGGAATTCCCTTCCGCATGTCTCGCGCGGGAGAGCCTTTGGCTCATCTGCCGGTCTTTTCTGTCCATGGTGTCGCTGTTATCCTATTGTTCTGGTTATGTCGATGCCTCCCGACGCTATGTTGCCTAACTCACCCTGCATTCCGCACCACGGGCATCGGGTGCCCGCGCCGTCGCCTACGCAGAAAATGTTGCCGCACTCGCAGACCACGACCCCTAACTGGTTGCCGCAGCAGGGGCACGTCGGCACCCCTCTCAGTGTTTCGGTGTTGACCGATGCCTTCCCCTCGGTCGACATGGCGGCGTATTTCTCGCGGTCGATGGGATAGGCCCCGAGCAGACGGTATATGCGCCGGGCGTAGAGTTCCGGCCCCGGCGGTTCCTCGCCGGGCGTCCGCTTTCCGTATTTCACCAGGTAGTCCTGCTGCGTGTTGGAGCAGCGTCCGTGGAGCACGACGAAATTCTCGTCTACCTTCTGCGGGAGTATGGCTCCCCCGGGCACCTCCACAATGGCCTTCTCGAGGTTGATGCCGCTCGTCGGAGCCAGTTTCAGCTCGGAGTTCCCCTGTTCGTTTACCGACTCGCTGGTGTTCTTTATCGAGGCTGTCACCCACTTGAAGAATTTCCGGAATGACTCTGCATCGGTCTCTTTCAGCACCAGGACATTCTCTGTCAGCTGGGCGAGGGTCAGGGTGTCGACATCATCTCCCAGTGATATCGCCACAAGGTTGCAGTGGCTTCGGTAGCGCTCGTTCCAGCGTCTGAACGCCTTCTGGCAGCTGTCGGTGGGATTGCCGTCGGTGAATAGGAAGATTATCGGTTTCCAGTCTCCCTTCACTTCCAGGGTGGTCTTCTGTATGGATTGGTCAAGCTCGTCCATCAGGTAGTCGAGGGCCGCTCCCAGGAAGGTGCCCCCGCCGATGGGGAAGATTGGCGGATAGAACTTGTAAAGCTCCGTCAGCGGGGAGAGGGTAGCCGGGCGTCCGGCGAAGGCGATGATGGAGACGAAGGCTGTCTCGAGCGCGTAGGGGTCTACACGAAGCTCCTGGATGATGGTGCGCATTCCGCGCTCCACCTCCTCTATGGGTGTGCCTGCCATAGACTCGGATACGTCTACGAGAAAATAGATTGGTAGTCTGCGCATGGTCTGTGGATGTCTGATAGGTTGGGGTGGGTCAGTTGGTAAGGAATTTGTTGTCCGTCGTCAGTTTCTGCCGTGGGGCGTGGATGACGTCGGTGTAGATCTCGAAGATGGCGTTGAGCGTGAACCGGCAGTCGGCCTCGTCGTCGCGCATGGCGCCCATCCTGGCGAGAAGCGGCTCATACCGGTCGGTGATGTAGGTGGCGTTGATGAGGTCTACCACCTTCCTCAGCTCGGCATGGGCAAGAGTGAAGTCGCCGGCGGCGAATACGTCGCGGTAGCCGGCGAGTGTGTGGCAGAGGAAATCGCGTGTGGAGCGGTTCTCCTCATTGAGGCGGGCGAACGTGATGAAATCGTCGCAGCGTGGATTGGAGAGGCATGGCTGTCGCCCTGCGGCATGTGCATCCGGTTGCCGGGAGCCTCTGCTGCCTGGCCGCGGGGCGCCGTTGGCGAGACGCAGCTTGTTGAGGAAGAGGAAAATCGAGTTGTCGGAGATGATGTCGCTGTAGGCTATCTCCTTTGTCAGGAAGAGCCCCTGCATGCTCTTTGCGCGGCTCAGGGCCACGTATAGCTGCCCTGGCGCGAAGATATGGCTCTCGAGGTCGATTATCACCTTGTCGTAGGTCTGTCCCTGCGATTTGTGGATGGTGAAGGCATACGCCGGCTTGACGGGATACTGGGTGGTGCGCTGGATCAGCTCGCCTCGTGTGAGCCTGTGTTTGCGCGTGTCGTATCTCATCTCGAAGCGGTCTTCGTTAAGCTGCGAGTTCTTATAGAAATCCCTGGGATTGGGACATTCTATCATCTCGCCTGAGTCGAGCCGGATGGTGAAATATTCCCCGTTGAAGTGAATCACTTTCCCCGTCTCCCCGTTGTTGTATCCATAGCGCCGGCTGCTTTTGGTCAGCATCACCCGTGCCCCTTTCTTGACGGTCAGGATTCCGTCGTATTGCGAAGGGAGCACCACCGGCTCGATGTCGCTGTCGCCGGGAAGCTCGCTGTGGCTGAGTTCTGCATAGCCCTTGCCGTCGCGTAGCCTGATCTTGTATCTGGCCTCCAGCCTGAAGGCCTCTCCCGGCAGCTCCTCTATCTTGCGGGTGTTGACGTTTTTCACCTCCTCGTTCGACGAGGCGATGTAGATGGCGTCGTCCGGCAGCTCCGTGCTCACCCGGGAGTTCAGGCCGTCGAGCAGCTCGATTTTCCTCTCCGGGGAAAGGGGCTCGCGGAAGGCGTCGAGAAAGCTTACGAAGGTCGGGTCGTTGAGCTGGCGGTATGACTTTGTGAGCTCGAAGAGCCGCACGTCGTTCAGGTTGTCCTGTATCGTGTGGCTGTTGAAGAAATAGATGCCGCCGTATTCCTGGCGGAGATATTGCTCCACGGCGGTGTCGTTGACCACCGGCGGAAGCTGGAAAAGGTCGCCTACCACCACAATCGGCAGGCCGCCGAAGGGGCGGTCGCTCTTGAGGCCGAGCCGGCAGATGCGGTCCATCATCTCGAAGGTGTCGGCCCTCACCATTGATATCTCGTCTATCACGAGCATCGAAACTCCGCTGAGCTGCACCGCCGTCTGAGCCACCTTTGCCTCTGTCAGCGCGTCCGGGTTCTGGAACCCCTCCTCCAGCTGGTCAAACGAGCTCCAGAAGTAGGAGTGGATGGTGCGTGCTTTCTTATAGAGCGTGGCGGCGAGGTTGGTGGGCACCAGCACCTGGCAGCCGGCGACGCTCTTCTCTATCTGGCGTATGAGGTAGGTCTTGCCGCATCCGGCCTTGCCGTGTACGAAAGTGATGCCCGACGGCCTGTTGCGCAGATAGTCAAGCACGTCCTGCTGCGTGGAGCCTACTGGCTCCACATGCTCGGCGGGAGCCTGGTCCGGGGTGTTTCTGTTGTCGTCGTTTGTGCTCATTCTCAAGCGGTATTATGGCTGTGGAAGCTGGTGCTTGCCGGGGGAGAGGTAGACTGTTCCGGGACCTGTGACGCGCATCATGCTGAGCCCCTCTCCGCTCAGAAGGTTGCCGAGCGACCAGTTGGACTGCATCTGCGAGTCGAGGATGTTGTGGAGCGCGATGATATGGTCTTCGTCAACCTCAATTGTCTGTCCCGGAGCCAGGGGAAGGGTGATCGGTGTCCCCTTGGTGTCGAGAAATACGGTGGAGTGGCCCCGTATCTTCTGCAGCAGAAGACCCATGCCGCCGGTAAGTCCTGCGATTGAGAGCTTGGTGGTGACGTCCACACGGTTGTTCGAGCCGATGTAGACTCCCCGGTGGCATATCATGGTCTCCCCGTTGAGCTTTACCGGCAGTATGCCGTGGCGGCTGCCTATCGCCACCTTGCGGGGCGCTCCGCTGACATTGCGCAGGCGCAGGATAAAGAGCGACTCGCCGGAGAGTTTGGCGCCGAGTATCCGTCCCAGGCCCGAGCCGTTGAAACTGAGTTCCTTGTCGATGCCGTCCTCCAGATAGATTATCGACCCCTTCTCGGCATAAAACTCCTCCCCGGGCGAGAGGGTTATCTCAAGATGCTGTATGAATTGTCCTATCAGCTTGCAGTTCATCTCAGTCAGTTATAAACTATTAGTGATAAGTGATTAACGTTTGTTGCCCATTGTTTTGCAAGAGGAAACCAATATTCTGATCAACTCCCTGCAGTCGTTAAGCATTGAGTCTGCCTGTTCAGGGGTGAGTATATCCGTTTCCTTTAGTAGCTCGAGCCAGTATTCTGTTTCGGCGGCTTCTTTTTTCGCGATTGAAAACTTTGCCAAAAAATCAGGTTTGCTTTGTGCAAATAGCCCCTCTCGAATATTGGCCCCGATGCTGGTGCCGGAACGTAATAATTGTCGTGATATGTCATACTCACGTTTATTATCACGTAAATAAAGATAAAGTCTGACGCACCTTATAGCAAACCGGAAGCTTTTCTCCTTACTTTGGGACATACGCTCATTCATGACTCGTTCTGTTTGTCGTTCATCGTTTATCACTAATAACTAATCGTTACTTCCGGTGGTGGGGGAGGGAGTGTCAGCTCTTCGGTGGCGCCGACGCTGCGGTTGCCGACGCCGATGGAGTCGGAGACCCACTTGAACAACTTGCGGAACGAGGCGCTGTCTACCGTGTCGAGCGAATACACCTCGTCGGTCAGCTCCTTGAGCGGCTCCGTCTTCGCGCTCATGCCGGCCGCGCAGGCTATGATGCTTGCGAAATTACGTTTCTTCACCTCCGCAGTCATCTCGCGGTAGAGCTGTATGTCCGACGGCTTCCCGTCGGTCATGATAAACAGGAGCGGTCTCCAGTCCCCCTTCTGTTCCGGCGTGCCGCGCCTCACCTCCCGGTCTACGGTCTCGCAAAGCAGCTTCAGTGCCTGTCCCGTATGGGTCGGGCCGCTTTCAGGAGTCACGATGTCCGGCAGCTGGATCTCGTCCAGCGGCGTCAGCGGCAGAATCTGTTTCACGTCGCGGTCATAGGTGATGATGCTTATGCTTACGGATTCCAGGGCGAAGGGGTCCTGGCGGAGACTGCTCACCATCGCCTCCAGGCCCACCTTCACCGATTCTATCGGCTCGCCGCGCATCGAGCCCGACGTGTCGATCAGCAGATATACCGGGAGTCTGCGCATACTCTCCGTCATATCACGATGTTCACTTCAGGGGGTGGCGGCGGAAGCTCGCCGAGGGTCGTCGGCTCGCCGCCGGTCTCCTCCACCTTCATGCTGCCCGAGCTCACGGATGCCGACACCCACTTGAAGAATGCCTTGATCGTCGCGCTGTCGGCCGTGTCAAGCGACACCACATTCTCCGTAATCTTCTTCAGCGTCTCCGTGTTGGCTCCAGCCCCTGCGGCGCAGGCCACCACCATGCCCCATTTGCGTTTACGGAATTCCTCCAGCCCCTTGTTCAGGTCGTCGGTGGGTTCGCCGTCGGTCATGATGAATACGAGCGGTTTCCAGTCTCCCTTCTTCTCAGGGGTGGTCTTGGTCACCTCGCGGTCGGCACACTGCGACAGAAGCGCGAGCGCCCCTCCCAGGGATGTGCAGCCGCTTGCCTGGATGGCGGGCTGCTGGAATGCGGCGAGTTCTGTCAGCGGGGTAGTCTGTCGGGCGTCACTGTCGAAAGTGATGATGCTGAGGTAAGCCGTCTCGAGCGCGTAGGGATCCTGGCGGAGCGTCGAGACAAGAACCTGCACGCCGTTCTTGACGGCCTCGATCGGCTCTCCGAACATTGAGCCGGAGCAATCGAGCAGTAGATATACCGGTAGTCTTCTCATGTCTGTTGTGTCTGTTATTTTGCGTAATCGGTTGCTATTCGTTTGATTGTCTCGCAGATATTGCGGTCGGGGAAGGCGTCGCCGATGGCCGAGAACCTCCATTCGCCGTTGCGGCGGTAGAGCTTGCCCATTATCAGGGCCGTCATCCCTCGGTATTGCGGCTGGGCCGCCACGTCATACGACGCGAATACCTCCTTGACTCTCTGCGGCGTCCCCTCATACATGCGTATCGAGGCGTAGGGAATCTGCGAGAAATCCTCCTGTCCGCAGTTGTTGAGGAAGAAGAATATCTGGTCCACGGTAGGATGCACACGTGTGAGGTCCACCGTCACGATTTCGTTGTCCAGGCCGTCGTCTCCGTCCTGGTCCCCCTTCAGGTCGTCGCCGCTGTGGTGCAATGCGCGGTCAAGGGAGTCAACCTTTCCCGGAGGCATTCCGTAGCGGCTCAGGAACTCCGTCTTGTAGAGCGGTGAGTATATGTGGTCGATCAGCTGTCCTTTGTCGTCGAACATCACGCAGCTCAAGTCAAGGTCTACATCCTTCACCGATTTGCCGAATCCCATGAATCCGCCGCTTACTATGGCTCCCCAGTTGCAGCCCACGCAGAAATCCGTGAGCTTCGAGCCGTTCTTCTTCTCCAGATTTATTTTCTGGCCCTTTTCAAGTCGTATCATGATTACAGATATTTGTCAACGAAATATTGGAGCCCGCCCTTGTAGCCGTTGCCCATGGCCTCGAATTTCCACACTCCCCCGCGCTTGTAGAGGCGTCCGAACTCCACTGCCGTCTCGATCGAGAAATCCTCGTCGAGGTCGTATTTGGCTATCTCCTCGTTGTTCAGGGCGTTGTAGATACGGATATAGGAGTTGTGCACCTGGCCGAAATTCTGCCTGCGCTCCTCCGCCTCGTGGATGATCACCGTGAAGACTATCTCCTGCACACGCGGATCCACCTTCGAGAGGTCTACGGTTATAGTCTCGTCATCGCCGCCGTCGCTGTTGCCGCCAGTGCGGTCGTCGCCCGACGACTCCACCGCCTTGTCAGGCGACACCGGATTGTTGTAGAACACGAGGAACTCCTCCAACGGAAGCTTCTTGTTCTCGCCGAGCATGAACGCCGAGGCGTCAAGGTCGAAGTCGTAGCCCGTGCTCATGTTCGGGTCCCAGCCGAGACCCACGCCCACTTTCTGCAGGCCGATCTCGATGCGTTGTCCTTTCTGAAGATTGATTGCCATGATATTTATGTTTTAGATTGTTGTTTGTTTCTGTTTTATGCTGCAAAAATAGCCGGAATAGCCCGGACCCCCGCGCTTTTTGCAATGTTTCAGTCACTCGCCGCCTCTATCGCCACATTCCCTTTGCAACCTTGCGGCAGCCCCGGCGTCATTATAAATGCAAATATACGAATTATAGTTCGGATATGAAAAGGGAGGTTCTATTATTTGAT
>DKYZ01000141.1:0-127 GCA_002493515.1 Porphyromonadaceae bacterium UBA7087
CATGCACCGCTACATACCGTATCTTGCCAAAAACGCCGGATACACCAGGATAGGGGAGAAGGTGGTGCACCACCAGGCCCGCAAATACGGAACGACCAAGTTCGGTCTCGACCGTTTTGTCAACGGC
>DKYZ01000141.1:414-1721 GCA_002493515.1 Porphyromonadaceae bacterium UBA7087
CAACGGCTATCTCGACCTGGCCACTCTCTGGTTTCAGTCGAAGTTCGGGATTAAGCCGATGCACATCTTCGGTCTGCTCGGCTCCCTGATGTTTCTTATCGGCTTCATAGCGGTGATGGTGGTGATAATCCTGAAGATAGTGAGCATGTGCAGCGACAGCTATTATTTCTATCTCACCAACTCGGTCTATTTCTACCTCTCGCTCGCATGCATGATAATGGGCCTGCAGTTCTTCCTCACCGGATTCATCGGCGAGCTCATCACGCGCAACTCCCCGGAGCGCAACAATTATCTTATATCGGAGGAATGGTGAGAATCGGAATCAAAGGCAGAGCCATAGCCGCCGTGATGCTCCCGGCCCTCATTGCAGGGGCAGTCTGCGGCTGTTCGTCCGACGAGTGTCTCGACAACAAGAACTCGCTTCCGCTTGCCGGCTTCTATTCGTCGGAGGAGCCGCTCCAGGCCGTATCGCTCGACTCCCTTGAGATCGCGGGTGTCGGCGTGCCGGGCGACAGCATCCTTCACGAAGGCAAGCGTACGCTCTCCCAGACCTATCTCCCTTTCCGCATCGACCAGCCGGTCACGAGATATGTCTTCCGCTATCTCAAAAAGGATTTTGCGGCCCTGGGCCTGGCCGATACGATTACGTTCCGCTACGACATAGAGCCATATTTTGTGTCGTCGGCCTGCGGGGCTGTCTATAATTACAAGATAACGTCGATCGAGACCACCCACGTGGCGATAGATTCGGTGGTATGCCCTTCGGGAATAATCACCAATGCCCCGGTCGAGAACCTGCGTGTCTATTTCCGCACGGTGCCTAACGTAGATTGAAGATGAGGAGTCAGTTGATATTCAGGATTCTGTTGGTTGTGGCGGCATTGTCGGCGTCCAGCGCCGGCCTTATGGCGCAGAAGAAGATCACTCCCGTGGAGAGCGATGAGGAGAAACCGCAGCAGCCGGTGTTGCATTATTACGACAAGCATGGCAATCCCCTCCAGGAGCCGGTGCTGTTTCTGGCCGAGCTTGACACCGTCAGGAAAGCCGGCCCCAGACCGGTCTATCCTTTGCTGACCGATCTGGAGCTGGGTGTGAATTTCTTCGACGCCATCATGGCGGCCGCCGGGCAGAAGCATCAGAGTATCGACGTCTGGGCCGCTCTGCCGTTGTTCAACTGGGTGACGCCCGTGGTGGAGCTGGGTCTCGGTTTTGCCGACGACAAGCCCGAGGAGGGAAATTTCCATTACAAGGGCAAACCCTCGTTTTATGGCAAGATAGGGTTCAACTATAATTTCCTCTACAAGAGC
>DKYZ01000141.1:1991-3043 GCA_002493515.1 Porphyromonadaceae bacterium UBA7087
AACTATAATTTCCTCTACAAGAGCTCGCCCGATTACCAGGTTTTTGTCGGTTTCAGGGCCGGATATTCGCATTTCAGCTACGATATCACCGATATCACCGTCAACTCTCCCTATTGGGACCAGTCAAACCGGTTTTCCATAACAGGACAGAAGGCCTCAGCCTGGTATGGCGAGGCTCTCGCCGGCCTGAGGGTAAAGATATGGCGCCGCTTCTCGATGGGATGGACATTCCGCTACAAATTCAAGTTCCACACCACTCCATGCTCGCAGTCCTCCCCCTGGTTCATTCCCGGCTATGGCGCCACCTCCCCCATGTCGGCCACGTTCTCCCTCATCTACTCCCTTCCGGTTGGGAAAAAGAAGGCCGCCGAATCGGATGTGCCGACGCAAGTCAGTACATCGGAGTGAAGGGTGCCGACGGCTTGAGCATCAGTGTCACGTCGCCGAATACGTCGGTATTCTCCGAGGTATTGAATTTCATCACGGATGCTCCCTTCCTCAGATTGCATTTGTTCAGGTCGATGTAATAATATCCGGGATTGGTGACGATATCGAAGAAATATCTGCGGCCGCGTATGTCGCTGTAGCTCCTCCATTGCGTCGACGAAACGTTCGGCTCCCCCTCGATAAGATAGGTATAGGGCACGCATGAGGGGACAATGACACTCTTGCATATCGCCACAGCCAGATCGGGGTCGTTGACCTTTTCCACATGATGTGCGAAGAAATTTGCCCTCACGCAGCGGTCAGGGCTGCTCACAGTTCCCGGCAGTGCATGTGTGCCCCCGATTTTGTCCCAGTAGTCGAGGATGGCGTTCATCTTGGGCCATTCCGGGTCGTTGGTCATGGCGAGCTTGTCGCCGGGGTCGTATATTCTCACTGCTCCGTGATCGAACTCCAGGATGGCTGTCTTGCCGCTGGCGTCGGTTATGCCCCAGTGGAGAGCGGAGACAGTGCCTCCGTCGAAAGTCGCGCCTCCGATGGAGAAATCATGTTTCTCGAGCACGGCCACAACCTCGTCGGTGGTGGCGTTCATGTCGAGAAGCCATGCC
>DKYZ01000141.1:3317-17635 GCA_002493515.1 Porphyromonadaceae bacterium UBA7087
GCGTTCATGTCGAGAAGCCATGCCACAAAGACCGCCAGGGAGATGGGCGGACGCCCGTTCTCGTCAGCTCCGTTATATACTGTCCCCTTGCAGAACAGTCCGTTTATCACAAGCCCTTTCTCGTTCATGCCCTCGGTGACGCCGCCGTCGTAGCTGACGGCGTATACTGCCCCGTATTTCGATGTCCATTCCACGCAGCCCGGCTTGTCGTCCCCCTTTTTACTTATTCCGGCCGGATAGACATAGAGGTTGGTCGGGATAGGTGTCTTCCAGTCTAACGAGCGACCCACTATCCGTATGGAGTCAAGCCCCTCATATACCACTCTCGTGCACGCACTGGATTCATTGTCGCATATTCCCGCGGCGACGCCGAGAAGCAGAAGCGCTCCCGCGATTCGGTTGATATTCTTCATAATTTCGTGTTTGATAATATATTGATACCTTATGCCTTAATAACATTTCCCGGCCTTGTCAGGTTTGGAGCCATGCGAAATATAAGTAAACAGCCCCCCGCGCTGTCGCGGAGGGCTGCATGTGCTGTGGATGGTGCCGGAATGCCGGCAGCTTACATGCGGCAGTCCTTATCGGTCCGTGTGCATTCTATCTGAAGCGTCTGGTTGCCGGCCTGCAGGCGGAACGCCCCCTTCTCGAGTATCCAGTGTCCGTCATATCCCACGAAAGCCAGGTCGCTTCCTTTCAGGCTGAAGGTCACGGTCTTTGTCTCACCCGGCTTGAGGCTGATTTTGTCGAATGCGCGCAGACGCCGGTTGTCGGGCACTGTCGAGGCCACCAGGTCGCTTCCGAAAAGAAGCACGGCCTCCTTCCCCTCCCTTGTGCCGGTATTCCTGACATCGACGGAAACCTCTAGGGTGTCATCGGCGGTGAACGACGTCTTCGACGACCTCAGGTTGGAGTATTCAAACGTGGTGTAGCTGAGTCCGAAGCCGAACGGCCACTGCATCGACACTACGGCGTTGTAGTCATACGCACCCTCCATCGTGTCAGACTGCTCGCTGACCTTGAAGTCGTAGGTGGTGAGCTCCGCCTGGAAGCGCGGGTAAGTGTAAGGCATCCTGGCACTCGGATTGGCGTCTCCCGCGAGGATGTTGGCGAGCGCGTCGGCTCCGAAATTGCCGGGAAGAAGGATGTTGACCACAGCCTTTGCCAAAGGCTCGATGCCGCTTATAAGGCGCGGGCGTCCTCCGTTGATGATGAGCACCACAGGCTTGCCCGTGGCCGCCAGGGCTGTCACAAGCTCGGTCTGGTTGGCTGAGAGAGCCAGGTCGGAAAGGTTTCCGGGAGTCTCGCAATAGGAGTTCTCGCCGATGCAGGCCACTATCACGTCGGCTCCGGCCGCTGCTGCCACTGCCTTGTCAATCTCCGGAGCGTTCTCCTCGTGGTAGGCGCCGTCTTCCTTATACGTCACGCCATGGCACAGGGTGACGTTCCCTTTGCCGAATTTCTCCGACAGGGCCTCGTAGATCGTGTTGTATTCCCCGGCGAACATGTCGGCGATGTGCCCCTGCCAGGAGTAGCTCCATCCGCCGTTGAGGCAGCGCATCGTGTTGGCGTTGGGTCCGGCCACGAGAATGCGTGTGCCCTGGGCGAGGGGAAGGATGCCGTCGGTGTTCTTGAGAAGTATTTCCGATTCCTCGGCTGCTTTCAGGGCGAGCTCGCGGTGGGCCTCGCTGTCAAACTCCGGGTAATCCTTGAAATATGTGTCGGGGGTCTTGAAGAGTCCGAGACGGTATTTGAGACGCAATACACGGCGCGTGGCGTCGTCGATTCTCTCCATCGGCACGCGTCCCTCCTCCACGAGCTCCTTCAGCAGCGTGCAGAAATTGAGGTCGTAAGGCTCCATCGACATGTCTATGCCGGCGTTGATCGCCATCTTTATCGCCTCCTTCTTGTCGGCGGCAACGCGTTCGCGGGTGTAGAGGTTGTTTATGTCTGCCCAGTCGGTCACGATCATGCCGTCCCATTGCAGGTCGTCCTTAAGCCATTTGGTGAGCCATTCGTAGGAGGCGTGCACCGGGACACCGTTCACCGAGCCGCTGTTTACCATTATCGAGAGCGCCCCGGCCTCCAGGCAAGCCTTGAACGGCTCGAAGAATTTCTCTCTGAGGTCGGCCGGCGCTATATAGGCCGGCGTGCGGTCCTTGCCCGTGCGCGGCGCGCCGTAGCCGAGATAATGCTTCACGCAGGAGGCGATGTTGTTTTTCCCTATGTTGTTCGGGTCAGGTCCCTGGAATCCTCTCACCATCTCCGAGCCCATCACAGCGTTTACCAACGGGTCTTCGCCGAAATTCTCCCATACGCGGGGCCAGCGTGGGTCACGCGTCAGGTCTACGGTAGGGGAGTAGGTCCACGGGCAGTCGGCCGCGCGTGTCTCGTATGCCGTCACTGCGGCCGCGCCGTAGGCCAGCTCGCGGTTGAAGGATGCCCCCACGTTGATGTTCTGGGGGAAGAGGATGCCTCCGAGCGTGTAGGTCGTGCCGTGGTTCTGGTCGAGACCATAGATGCAGGGTATGCCTATCTCTTTCATCGACACCTCCTGGAGCTTGCCGATTATCTGTTCCCATTTCTGCGGGGTCAGGGCGAAGGGTCCAGGCGCGTTGAGCACAGAGCCTACCTTGTATTTGCCGATTGCCTCGGCCACTTTGGCGTCGTCGAGGAAGAACTCCTTCCCCTGCCAGGAGCCGAGCACGTCGATCGACAGCTCCGTCATCTGTCCGATCTTCTCGTCAAGGCTCATGCGCGCCAGTGTCTTCTCAACCTCGGCCTCAATGCGTGGGTCGGCCGGAATCGCCGGCCGTGAGGCCTGTGCCGACATTGCCAGCAGGGCTGCCGTCGCGGCTATGGTGGTTTTTAGATTCATAAGTGTTTTATTTCGTTATTTCTACATTCAGGACATTATTCCCTTGTCTATTTCTCCCAGTCGTCAGTGCGGAAAGGCACGATGGGAAGCCCCATGGTGTTGAATCCGCGCCCTACGGCGAAATTCTTGAAATTATATCTCACGGACTCGATTTTGTCGACTCCGGCCGGTTTCTCGACCTCTATCTTGAGTGTCCAGGGATGCTCTTTCGCTATGGCGGGATGGAACACCCTGTCGCTGCCGGCCACCTCGAAACCCTCCATCTCCTTGTTGGGGGTGAAGCCCTCCCAGGCGTTGTCAAACGAAAGGATTGCCTTGTCTCCGGTGATTTCCATTGAGGTGAAGTGGGGATATTCGGTCGGCATTCCGTCGATGCCGTAGGTCTTTTCGGCTGCGATATAGGCGAGGCGCTGTCCGATCTCCTTCTTCCTGCTGGCGTGGATGTCGTCTATCTCGTAGGGATAGACGAGGTCGGACGTGCAGACGATTGCGGAATTGGGTATCATCTCCACGGCCTTGTTCTGACACTCGCGGAAGAGGGCGGCCTCCGTGCCGTTCTCGTCGGAATATCTCCATCCCGGAATCTCCACGAAATAGAAGGGAATCTCCCCGAGCCCCCATTTTGCCCTCCAGTCGGCCACCATGTCGGCAAGGTGGGCCGGATACGTGTCGTGGCGTCCCACGTTCGATTCCCCCTGGTTCCAGAGGAAGCCCTTCACGGTATATCCTATCAGAGGATGGAGCATGGCGTTGTACATCACGTTGATTCTCTCGTATTCCTGGATGGATGAGTCGGTCATCTCCTTGTCGATATCCCATTCGGGATACGCGGCTATCTGCTCGCGGCTCTGCCATCCCTCTACCTTCGAGCCGCCGTAGCTGCAGTCGATTATGCCTATGGGCACGTCAAGCAGGTCGGTAAGCTCGCGGGCGAAGAAATATGCGAGCGCGCTGAAGTCGCGCGCGTTGCGGGGTGTGCTCGCTTTCCAGGGCGACGGCACGCTGTCCTGAGGCTCATAGCTCGCCCTCTTGGGCACCTTGGCCACCCTTATTCCTGGATAGCGTCCTGCCGTGGCCACAGCCTCGGCCGCTCCCTCCACGGGTTGCGTCCAGAAGCCCTTTATGGGCATCTCCATGTTCGACTGCCCGGAGCAGAACCATACCTCTCCGGAGAGCACGTCGTCAAGACGTATGTCGCTGCCGTCACCTTTTATGGATATGGTGTAGGGGGTGAAGGATGCCGCCGGAGTGGGTATCGAGATGTCCCAGCGGCCGCTGGCTGCGGTTTTGGTCCCGAAGGTCTTCGTCGTCCACGACGGCGCTACGGTTATCTCGCTTCCGGGAGTCGCCCATCCCCATAGTCTGGCGTCCGACTCCTGCTGCACCACCATCCCCGGTCCGACTATGTCGGGAAGACGGATTTCGGCCTGCGAGGCGAAGGCCGTGACGAGGGAGACTGACAGTGCTTTTACAATTGTTTTCATGATCAAGGTTTTGGGTTGTTTTATTTGCGAAATTAACAAAAGCCTCCTTAATTTGCAATCCAAAGCGCTCGGATTTGTGTAAAATGTAAAGTATTTGACAAAATAGTATCGTTTTATTTGCAGGAAAGTATTGCAAACGTTATCTTTGCATTGATATAAGACAGATTCCCGGCCGGGCCCATCCCCGTCCGGTCTATAAAAGATAACAATTATGGGAAGAGTGATTACGGAGGTGACTCCATTGTCAGACAAGGACTGTTTCTATCTTGTGGACCGCACTAAAGACAGTTTCAATTTCCCCATCCACCGCCATGAGGAATATGAGCTCAATTTCGTAGCCAACGGCCGCGGGGCCAGGCGCATCGTGGGCGACAGCATCGAGGTGATAGGGGACTACGACCTGTGTCTGATCGGCAACGGCATAGAGCACGTCTGGGAGCAATATGAATGCCAGAGCCGCCATATCCGCGAGATAACCATACAGTTTTCCAACTCTCTGTTCAATTCCGACCTCTTCTCGCGCAACCAGTTCCTTCCTATCCGCGGCCTGCTTGACCTCAGTTCGAAGGGCGTCTGCTTCGGCTCGGAGGCCATTATGAAGGTCTATTCCCGTCTTGACTACATCACGAGGATGACCGACGGTTTTGAGCAGACCATCGTCATGCTCTCGATTCTCAATGAGCTGGCCAACTCCCCTGCGAAGAGGACTCTGTCAAGCTCCTCGTTCACT
The DNA here is from genome assembly GCA_002493515.1 of Porphyromonadaceae bacterium UBA7087. Lineage (GTDB taxonomy): Bacteria > Bacteroidota > Bacteroidia > Bacteroidales > Muribaculaceae > Lepagella. The sequence goes on from DKYZ01000141.1 coordinate 8,410, forward strand.
ACGGCGCGTATCTCGAGCGACAGCCGGAGGGTGCAGAAGGCCCAGGACTATATCGCCGCCAATTATCGGGGCGACATACAGCTCTCGGAGCTTGCCTCGCAGGCCGGAATGACGGCGACGTCGTTCAGCCGCTTTTTCAAGCTGCGCACAGGCCGGTCGGTCTCCGACTACATCATCGACATACGCCTCGGCCACGCCACACGCATGCTCATGGAGAGCGCGATGTCGGTTGCGGAGATATGCTATGACTGCGGCTTCAACAACGTCTCCAACTTCAACCGCATCTTCAAGCGCAAGAAGGGATGCACCCCCAAGGAGTTCCGTGAGATCTACAGGCGCCACCAGACGGTGGTCTGACTTAGATACTATCTTGCCTGATTGTTTGCATAATCGCATCATCATTTGACGCTCCGGATTTATTATCGTAAATTTGGTGAGAAATATATGTATCAACCATTCAGTCATATGATGAAAATATCGACTTTTTTAAGAAACGGAATCATGGCGGCTGCCCTGCTCGCCTCGGCGGCCACCTTTGCCAAGGCTCCGGAGGGCTTTGTTTACGTGGAAGACGGCAGACTCATGCTCGACGGCAAACCCTACACTTTCATAGGCACCAATTTCTGGTATGGGCCTCTACTTGCTTCCACCGCCCAGGGGCGTGAGCGCCTCGCCAGGGAGCTCGACCTCCTGCAGGAGCTCGGAGTGGACAATCTCCGTGTGCTCGCCGGGGCCGACGGCTCGCGTAGCATCCCCTCCCATGTGGAGCCTGCCCTGCAGACGGCTCCAGGGGTGTATAACGACTCGGTGATGGCAGGACTCGACTATATGCTTGCCGAAATGGAGAAAAGGGGAATGAAGGCCGTGGTCTATCTCAACAACGCCTGGGAATGGAGCGGCGGCTACACCACCTATCTCGAGTGGGCCGGCGAGGAGGAGGCGCCCCTCCCTCTGCGCGACGGCTATCCGGCATATATGGAGTATGCCTCGCGCTTCGTGCGCAACGACAAGGCTAAGAAGCTTGCGGCCGACCATGTGCGCAATATAGTGGGGCGCACCAACCGGTTCACGGGAAAGCCATATAAGGATTCACCGGCCATCATGTCGTGGCAGATAGCCAACGAGCCCCGTGCGTTTTCCGAGGAGGGGAAACGCGACTTGGCTGACTGGATACACTCTACGGCCAGGCTCATAAAGGAGATTGACCCGGATCATATGGTCTCGACAGGAAGCGAGGGGAAGCAAGGCACGGAGGGGGATATCGAGCTTTGGAAGGAGATCCATTCGTATCCTGAGATCGATTACGCCAATATCCATATCTGGCCCTATAACTGGGGCTGGGCCCGTCCGGAGAGGGTGGAGGATGATGTGGAGCGCGCCAAGAAGATGACCGCAGATTATGTCGACGAGCATGTGGCTGCCATAGCCGGGGCTGCGAAGCCCATCGTGATCGAGGAGTTCGGTTTCCCGCGCGACTCCATGGCCATATCCAGGGATAGCGCCACAACCGGACGCGACACTTATTATAATATGGTGTTCTCCCTTCCGGCTGAGAACCCCGGCGTGGCCGGAGTCAACTTCTGGGGCTGGGGAGGATATGCTGAGCCGGCCCACAGGGCCTGGGAGCCGGGCGACGACTATACCGGCGACCCGGCGCAGGAAGACCAGGGTCTGAATTCCGTCTTCGCAACCGACAAGAGCACGCTGGAGATCATCCGCGAGGCTGCGTCGCGTGTCAGAAAATAAGGGGTCTTCGGGTTTTTGGGCGTTTCCCTACCCCAAAATGTGACAAATGTTAAAACAAAAGGGGCATATGGCGCCTTCAAATGTTAAAATCCTTATAAATCAATAAAAAGCGGTCGAAATGCATAAGATTTCGCCGCTTTTTTTTGTGCATACGGAAAAAAGTTGTAAATTTGCAGTGTGAATGCGTGCCGTTCACAATGATTGGCTTGCATGGCGAGGCAGTTAGTTCTGAATCGCTTGCATCTTTCTGGAGGAGCGCGGCTTTCGGTAGCTGATGTCTCTTTCAATGGTCTAGTTAGTAGTCCGGTTGGCAAATCCGGCGTAATAATCATCCTTATCTTAAAAAAGAAAAAAACAGTATCTTAAAGTAAGACAGTATCGAAATAATTTTAATTAAATAATCTTTCGTTTAACCAATAGCTATTTTTATGAAAAAAAGTTTAGCTTACTGGGGTCTCGGCATATGCAGCGTCCTCGCTACCGGTGCAATTGCGGCAGGGTTGACACCCTCCGTCGCTCCCGCGTCGGAAGCTGAGGGCTTAAGTGTCGTCGCTCCACGTCAGTCGGCTCCGGAAGCCGCTGCAACCCAGTTTGAGATTCAGCCTTATACCGATGGCGATCTCAGCTCCCTCTGGATCCACTTCGATGAGGAGGGTATCTCATTTGGCAATTTCGACGCCAATTCCGTAATGCTTGTGAACACAGCCACTGGCGAGACATATTATCTCGCTGAAATCACTGAGTACACACGCACACCCCAGCCTTCGGGCAGCAACTGGCTCATAAACCTCCGTCCTGCCGGCCAGAGGATTATCTCGCCTATCACTGTTCCCGGTGACTACACATTGACAATTGCCGATGGCCTCTTCAAGGGTGCCCAGGGCGATGTCGAGGCTCTCTCCTGGACAAAGGAGATCGCCGGTGTTCCCTTCACTATGGCAGCAGCCCACGAGGGTAACCTGAAGCAGATCAATCTCCACTTCCTCGCAGAGGGCGTTGAGTTCAACCAGGATGGCTTCAAGAAGACTCAGGGCTATCTTACAAACAAGACGGCTAACACGTCTTATGATCTTGCCGGTGTTGAGATGGATACCTTCAGCGAGCTTGGCGGTTCCAACTTCACGCTCACAATGTCTACCTCCGATGAGGTAAGGGATATCCTCGCAGGCGGTGACTATGAGCTCACTGTGCTTGCCGGCACATTCACCTATGAGGGCGCTGCCGTTCCCCAGCTCGACTGGAGCTTCGGCATCGTAAACCATGAGGCCGAGATCGTGCCTTATGTTGCCGACAACAATCTCCAGACTCTCTGGATCAACTTCCCCAACAGGGAGATTGAGTATTATTATGGCAATAATATGCCCAACGCGATGGTGCTCGAGAACACCACTACCGGTGCTGTCTATACAATGGCCGGCGATCCCGACCGTTACACCCGCTCCACCAAGGAGGGCAGCAACTGGCTCGTAAGCTTCGTGCCCGAGGGCGAGGATGAGGTAGAGCCTATCCTGGTTCCCGGTCAGTACGTGCTCCACGTGGCTCAGGGCGTCTTCGCTACGTTCGACGGCAACCTGCCTCTCTATATGGTTCCCGCTTTTGAGTGGAATTGGACTGTAGAGGGCTATGCCTATGAGATCAAGCCCCAGGAGGAGGGTAACCTGAAGGCTATCGATATCCATTTCTTCGAGAAAGGTATCGAGTGGTTCCAGGATAACGACATGCCGGCTGCAAGACTCGTCAACAGAGTCACTGGCGCTGAGTATGAGCTTGCCGGTTGCGACCGCAATACATTCTCTTCTGCTGACGGCAGCAACTGGACAATGATGTTCAAGCCCATGGATCTTGAGGACGCAGCTGACATCACAGTTCCCGGCTCCTACGAGCTTGAGATCAACGAGGGTGCTTTCTACACCACCGACGAGACAGGCGAGAAGACCGGCGACGTGCAGCCTATCAAGTGGTTCTACAATATCGAGGGTATTCCTTACGAGATCGCTCCCGTAGAGGAGGGCAACCTGGCCAACATCAGCATCAACTTCTTCAACGAGACTGTTGAGTTCGATATGGATGCCTTCATGGTAGGTGCAGCCGTCCTTACAAACAAGACCACCGGCAATGTTTACGAGCTCGCAGGGGAGCCCGTGAAGAACACCCGTTCGACCAAGGTCAACGATTGGATAATGACATTCCGTCCCGAGGGTCTTGAGGATGTTGTCGACATCAACGAGCCTGGCGTTTACGAGCTTGCAATCAAGGAAGGCGCATATGTAGCCGACGGCGAGAAGCTTCCTGTCATCACCTGGAACTATAAGATGGAGGGTTACAACTACAACATCTATCAGACCCAGACCGACAACATGAAGTCGCTCGAGATTCACTTCGACGTGGAGGGCATCGACTATTTCCAGAACAACAACGATCCTTCGAACATAGTGCTCACCAACACCACCACCGGTCAGAAGTACTATATGATCGGCTGTGACGCCAACACCCGCACAGGTCTCGGCGGCAGCAACTGGACAATGCACTTCGTGGCTTACGAGACCGAGGATTATGTGGACATCACCACGCCCGGACTCTATCAGCTCGACATTAAGGAGGGTTCCTTCGTGATCTTCAATCCTGACGGCACAGTCGGCCAGAAGGTGCAGTCGATCACATGGTTCAAGGCTATCGAGGGCTTCAACTACACCATCGAGCCCCGTGTGGCCGGCGACCTCGGTCAGCTCGTGATCAATTTCCCCGACAACGAGGGTGTTGAGTATTATCAGGATATGGGCGACTATTCCTTCATCGTGCTCAAGAACAACACTACCGGTGAGGAGTACAACTGCCTCGGCGTTGACAGGAACGTTCGTCCCGGCAGCAAGGAGTCTTCCTGGATCATGAACTTCGGCAAGGATGGTGAGGATGGTATCGCCCGCATCATCGAGGCCGGCAACTACACGCTCTCCATCAAGGCCGGTGCGTTTGTTGTGATGGACGGCGAGGAGATCGCCGAGAAGAGCCAGAACATCTACTGGAGCTATACGGTCAATGCGTTTGAATATGAGATCACTCCTGTAAACGAGGAGAACCTCAACGTCTTCAACCTCCACTTCGAGAACGAGGCTATCGACGTTATGGAGAATCTCGCTCCCAACGCCATCGCCCTCAGAAACGTCAACACAGGCGACGTATATTATGGTGACGCTGTGCTTGACACCCGCAGCACGCTTGGCGGCAGAAACTTCACTCTCACGTTCATCCCCGAGGATGGCGAGGAAGTGGTTGACATCACTGCTCCCGGCAAATACGAGATGCTTATCCACGAGGGTGCGTTCGTAATCTATGCCGAGGATGGCTCTATCGCTACCAAGGTTCAGACTCTGACCTGGGATGGCAGCATCGCCGGTTATGTTTACAACATCAAGCCCTATGAGAGCGAGAACCTCGCTACTCTGGTGCTCGACTTCGAGGAGAAGTATATTGGCTACTTCGAGGACAACAACATGCCTAACCAGGGCATCCTCAGAAACCTGACAACAGGCGATGAGTATATGCTCGCAGGCGTTGAGCCTTACACACGCAGCGAGAACGCAGGCGCAAGCTTCCTGCTCCGCTTCAAGGCTGATAACGACGAGGAGGCTGCTACTCTGGAGAACATTATCGTTCCCGGCCAGTATGTGCTCGAAGTCCGCAAGGGTGTGTTCGTAGCCTACGACGAGGAGGGTGCGAAGGTTGAGGATGTTCAGTCTCTCAACTGGAACTACATCCTTAACGGCTATGCTTACACGATTGAACCTGCCGACGAGAATAATATGAAGTCGCTTATCCTGCACTTCACCCAGACTGACGCTGAGGCCATAGTCACAAACGAGGACTTCTTCGAGACTCAGCCGGATGCTGTCATCATGACCAACCTCTCCACAGCCAAGACATACGAGCTTGCAGGTTGTGACAAGAATTACAACTTCACCGGTGTGGGCAGCGAGTTCACCATGAACTTCCGCATCAAGGAGAACGGCAGCTGGGATGTTGTTGACATCACCGAGGCCGGTATCTACGAGCTTGACGTCAAGAAGGGCTACTTCGTGGTTGTAAACGAGGAAGATGAGATCGTCGATGAGGTTCAGCCCATCGTTTGGGAGTACATCCTTGTTGACACGGGCATCGAGAATGTTCCGGGCTTCGAGAACGTAAGCTTCGACGTATATGGTATCAATGGTACCGTGATCCTGCGCAATGCCGACAAGGATGCAGTCAACGCTCTTGACAAGGGTGTCTACATCATCAACGGCAAGCGAGTAATGATTCGTTAATCGAAAGATTATTTGATTTGATAGCGAGAGGCGTGTCCAAATGGGCACGCCTCTCTTCTCTTTCATACAGGCATAGACACCCGTCGCGAGTAAATTTTCGGTGTGCTTGCCCCTCTGTTTGTCGAATGTCGGGCCTGGCATAGATACAGATTGCACTCGATTTGTCGTATGTCGAGCGTGGGGGCCAGGCCCTCCTGGCCTGGCATAGATGCAGACAGAGCATTACGCCTTGGCTAAGCCGCATAGGGGACGTCCGCCGCCCTGGTGCGGCGTTCTTCTGTTTCTGGCGCGAATGCGCCCCTGTTCCTCTGTTATTTCGCTAAGTTCTTGAAATACAGGTTTCTTCTGTTTCCGCGTCAAGCCGTAGGCGTGTTCTTTAGACTTCTGCGATTGAAAACCGGCGGCGAAGCCGCCACAGCCACACCACACCAGCGCGGCATCGCCGCCTAAGAAATCTCCCTATCATATATTATAAATAGGTGTGTTGTTCGTTGGGCGCCCCCTCCTTGGCAGGGAGTGCCGCGAAATATTCTGATGGGAGCCAACTGGACTGTATACGGGATAGGTGTCGGGGCAGGTGTCTCTTACCCCTCGGCAAGTGCTCAAATTTGCTTATCTCTAAATAAGAGATACTTAGCACATGCAAAGGTACTATGTTTCAGGCATTTCACCAAATATTTTTAGAAAAAAAATCAGATTTTTTTTCTAAATGTTTAGCAATCTGCTCTTGAGCTTGACTCCAAGTGTCTGATAATTAGAAGAATGCGAAAATATATTATCTCTTATTTAGAGATTTTACTGAGACGATTGATTTATTTGATTAGAAACTAATTGATATATAACAACTTAATACAATTTCAGTATGCAGAAAAAGATTCTCATTTCTTTTGCGATGTCCGGTTTGGCCGCATTACCGGCCTTGGCGGATGTCCAGCTGCGCCAATACATGGTAGGGGATCTGTCCAACAACGGATGGGTTCCTACCGGTATGGAGGAGCCGGTGTTCAAGGGCACCGGTATCTCGTGCGGCGTCGGTGTGGGTGACATCGTGAAGACAATCAGTCTGCCAAAGGGAGACTATACCTTCACTTTCGATGGTCTTGTAAACGCTGATGTCACTATCAACGGTCAGGCTGTCCCCCAGAACCAGGGTAAGATAGAGTACAAGCTCACTCTTGCCGGCACTTCGGAGGTTGTTGTGACCGTCAAGGCTCACACAGCCGGAATATACTCGTTTAATTCGTTCTCTCTTGTCCTCAACTTTGATGTTGAAGGAGAATACAACATCCTGAAAGTGCAATATAACGACATATTGTTCGACGTTGTCAACAATATGGGTCATTCAGACGTGCTGGTTGGGGAGAGTGCAAATCTCGCTTATGAAAGAAGCCTTCTTGATGAAAGAAAGGCTGCTATCCTCACTATGCTCAATAATATAGCTGCGAGTGAGACTGGAGAAACCGAGACTTCGAAATATTACGGCAACCTCAAGTATTATACAGACTATAAGCTTTTCAACACTCCCAACGATGTGCAGATTGCCATCGACAAGCTTGTTGAGGACGTGAATGCTTACAATCACGAAGTCAAGGCGCTTAACGACAAATACTACAACTACGATACCAACAAGAGAGACTTCGCGAAGTTCACAGCTGACGTCACCGACTTCCTGAACCGCTGGGAGAAGATCGACGCGATAGTAAGGGGCTACGACCTTACCGATGACTACCAGAAGTCGCTTTATGACCAGGCAGCTGCCATCAATGCCCGTATAGTTGCGTTCAAGCAGAATATCGACGCCACGTATGCCACGGAGGAGGATTTCTTCAAAACGCCTAATACGGATTTGCAGGCAGAGGCAAAGAATATTGACGCGGATCTCACCACACTCCAGACAAATGTGGATAACTCAGCCAAGGATGTGGCTGCGTATAACACATTCTATGGTATAACCAAGAAGGCGTTTGATGACCTCTATCGTAAGGTTGTCACTGTTGTAGGAGATATCAACAAGGACAAGACCGGTATCGAGTATGCTCCTGACGGAACTCCTATCTTCGACGTCTTCAATGACTATAAGGCTGCCCAGATCCAGGCTATTGATGATCTGTATAAGCCGGCATGCGCCACTGTTGACGATGCCGCCAACAAGACAATCGCCGGATTTGCCGCAAGGCAGGCCCAGCTGGATAAGGTTGTGAGCGATGTGTCCAAGGCAATGGAGCAGATCAAGGATGATACGGAGACATTGACCACAGAGCAGCGCAAGCTTTATTCGGAAGGATGTGAAGACTACATGCTCAAGAAGCAGGAGCTGGATAAGCTTGTCAAAGAAACCAAGGTTCCTGAAGATTACCAGCTGGATCTCGACAGCAGGATTGCCGCTGCCCGTGCTGCCCTGAAGGCCATCAACGACTATTACGTAAATGGTCTCAAGAATAATCCGCCGACGCTCGAAGCAAACGGAGCCGATAACCTCAACGCGACGTTTGATCTGGCTGTCGGTCAGATAAAGAATCTCGTTGACAAGAATCAGAATCCTGTCGTGTATCTGACGAATGCACTTGAGGAGGCCAGACGTTATGTAAAGAACGAGACCGGTAAAGCAGGTCTTACCGGTGCATATGAAGTTGATGTCAACGGCAAGTTCGCTGATACGTATGCTTCCATCGAGGCCGCTATCGAGGCTTACAGAGAGGCTGTTGAGAACGAGCAGACACCGACAGCGACAGTTGATGATATCGACAATTCCATAGGCAAGGTCAAGGAGAATGCCGACAAGGTTATCCTTGCCTTCAAGGCTGCCAAGAGCGACCTTACGATTCTTGATGGCTACGTTCGTCAGCTCAATACGTGGGCTGCCGGCAAGACCGTGCTTCCCGGTTCCGATAAGGAATGGCGAATCAGCATGTTCAAGGCCACCTATATGACCAATGAGGACGGTCTCGAGACAAAGTATGCCGCATATCTGAAGCAGTATCAGGATGCAGCCGCCATAGCCGGTTACAAGTGTGTGGAGGCTGCCGAGAAGGTTACAGCAGATGTGAATGCCTACGGTGCGCCTGCAAAGGCAGCTGTTGCAGAGGTTGCGCTCGTCAAGGCCATCTCCGGCGAAAACAAGGATTACGTCACTAATCTTGTAGCGAAGAGTAAGACCGATACTGTTTCATTGAGTGTGT
>DKYZ01000086.1:0-237 GCA_002493515.1 Porphyromonadaceae bacterium UBA7087
CCGGGCGAAATGGGTGTTGCCGATACCGAGGCCGACAGCAACAAGCATAGCCCCTGCAAGGTAATCCACCGGATAACCGTAACAGTCGTTAGCCTCCCTGACGATTCTCTGAATCTTCATCGGCAACGCGCCCATAGGAAAATCTCCACCACGGACTTTTACACTCATATCGACAGCCTTGCCGAGAACGAGCATCGGGTCAACAGATTTCTGGTTAGATGTGTTCTTTTCCATACT
>DKYZ01000086.1:524-1071 GCA_002493515.1 Porphyromonadaceae bacterium UBA7087
GATGTGTTCTTTTCCATACTTTTCGAGAATGGTGTTAATAGCTGATGTCCTATAAAAGACTTTGCCGCCGACAAGGGTAGCTTCAAGATATTTACTCCTGCGCCAATTTCGGAGAGTATTGGAGCAGACTCCAAGGATTCTCATCACCTCCAAGCGGGGAATGAGAGGGTCTTGATCCACCGGCTTATGTGCCGGCAGAATCTCCTCTTTGAATTTATCCACGACACGCTCTGCCGTGTGCTCGACAATTTCAAAGAGGTGTGCCAGTGGCAGCGTGATAGAGAGTCCGGTCAGCTGCTCTGGCGAGAGATTTGAAAAATCAATCATCTTTTATTCCTCGCGTCGTCTGTGTTATTTTTTTCATCGGACACCGACAACAATTAAATGCCCGACGGTCGCCGCGCGAAAAGCGAAATAATGAATGGAAATGATGACATCGGGTGACCGGTCTTTACCCTTTGCAATATCAATTCCGACATTCGCTTCTGCGTTTTGACGGTGCGAAGTAAGCATATTTGTTTGCTTTCTCCAAATTTATAACACTGAT
>DKYZ01000086.1:1351-4111 GCA_002493515.1 Porphyromonadaceae bacterium UBA7087
TTTCTCCAAATTTATAACACTGATGCACAGCGTGTTAAGTTCGCTTTTATTCGTTGCGAAGTAAAACGAAGAATTTTGTGGATTTTATGCCGGATTGAAGGCTGTCGAAATCGCGTCAGGGCATGAAAAAAGAGACGGGAGTCACTCGACATTATGTCGGATGACTCCCGTTTATGATATGATGTGTGCTGTTAGTATGAATACATATAGTCGGCGACATTGAGGCGTTCCCGCAGCTCGTTGTAATCAACGATGTGTTCTGGTCGCTCGAAAGTAAGAATAGATTTCTGCCGATATTCCGTAGGTTCAAGATAATCTTTCAATGCTCCCTGAATCCATCGGTGCCCCGGAATCTCTATATTCTTCTTGTCCTTATATCTCACAACGAGCGCGGCATGAAATTCTGTGACGGTTGTCCTTACCATAGCCCGGCCTTTGTCAAGAACGAGATACAGCATTGCCAGATCTCGTCCACTCTGACGGAGGTTTACATGCTCGTCGATAGAATCGAAAAGATACTCATCACCATTGGGTAGCAATTCTTCAAGCGTCCGGCGTTTCTTCTGTTTGCCGGGAATAGGTTTCTCCTCGGAGGTTTCTTTCATTGTCGCTTTTGTATCTATCGGCAATGATTTGAATTTCGATACCACACTTGCAGTGACTGTCGGGGCCTCTCCGATTTCATCAAGTTCCTCAACAAACTTGACCCAATCTTCCTCGGTTCTTGCTTTTATCGTCAGACTGCGCTTGATGATGGTTTTGATGTTGACGCGGGTAAGCCGACGCAACAGGAAATTCAACTTGGGATTACGTATCATTTCCTCTCCATATTCTACCATACACTCGAAACTGCGGCCAAAGAAAAGCCAACATAGCATGGCCGGCACATTACTGTCGGGCAGCTGGGCAAAGAAGTGTAGGGATAATTTGGAGATAATTCCTTCCTCCTTGAGCATGGTCTCCAGATCTTCTATCCCTTCGGAGCGGTCATTCTTCAGATACAATACGAGTTCCTTTTCAAATCTTGGAATCATCATACACGCTTCTGCAAATACCACATCGAACCCCTTGCCGTCGCGGTTGTGCATCAAGTCGGAGAAATCGCAATATTCCTGATAGTGGGTGCGCTGCCATTCTTTCAGTAGCTCTTTGGTAAGCCTTTTAGTGTCCTCTTTATTCATTCAGGGGGCATTAACAGTGAAACAAAATATTACATCACCATTGAAAACGCTTCCCCAAAAGAAAAGTTCAGTGAATGCGTATTGGGGGGAGAATCTGCCCGAATAAAGAAAAGACCACTATTTTTAACAAAATTTTCTTGTCCACCCTGCTCTAAAACTCAAATTCGTGGACAATTTACGGACAAATATACAAAACAAAAATCTCTATTTACCTAATTTATAGATAAGTAGAGATTTTTAGAGGTGGTTCCACTTGAACCATATCCTTCCGTCGTCAGCCACATACATGCGGTTTACAAACGGAGCTATCCGCTCAGGCCCGGAGGCGCCGGCCAGCAGCCTGTATCTCCGCAGACACCCGTCTTCGGCATTGATGCGCCAGACGCCGCCGCTGAAGGTAGACACCCATATGCCTCCGTCGCGCGTGGCTATGATATTGCTGTACACGTTGTTCATATGCGAGGGCAGGTCGCCGAGATTCCTTGTCCGGATGCTGTCGGCAGTTATGTCGAACGCCGCTATGCTCTTGTCGCCGATTGCCCAGATGCAGCCACCGCGAGCCGCCATGCCGTATATCCTGTCCAGCCCCGGAGCCTCGTCGCGGGCCACCGCCAGGCTCCTCACCACCCATCTTCCGTCAGGATTACTGTCGATGGCAAAGATTCCGTCTCCCCACGTGCTGCACACCATCCGGCCGTTTTCAAGCTCGAGAATCCTCATCGGGTTGTCGTGCTGGCCTATCTCGGTAAGCTTCTTGAAATCACGTCCCTCCGGGTCAAGCACGAAAAGCCCCTTGTCCCAGAGCGCGGCCCATATGCGTCCGCGGCTGTCACGCGTCACGGTGTTGACGGCCCCTTTGGCAAGCACTCCCCCGGCCCTCTCGGCCGAGGCCATGTCGAGCCCGGTCCGGAGCGCCCGTGCGACGTGGCCACTCATATCCCTCCGTCGCCGTCGTAGGCCAGCACCCGGATCTCCCCTTTCGAGAGCGGACTGTCAGCAGGAGGCACGGTGACGGTGCGCCGGTCGGGCCCCAGGCGGCACAGGCCGTCGGTGGTGCCGAGCCACAGATAGCCGTCGGCATCCTGGAAAAAGACCTTCACGGTGGTCGAGGGGAGCAGGTCGGCCGCCTCAAACCTCTTTATGGTGAAATTCTCTGAGCCGGCCGTAAATGCCCCGAACGCCATAATAGCGGCGAGAACCACGCGCCAGGCCTGTCGTATAGTCGTCTTCATTATAATGTCAGGTTGCTGTATGCCACAAAGGTACACAAAAAAGTCGCTTCCGCCAACAAAAATTTACGGAAGCGACTGTTTTTCTATCGCCGGCTATGACAGAGGCCGGTCACTCCACTGTGACCGACTTGGCGAGATTGCGCGGCATGTCTACGTCGCAGCCCTTGCAGGCCGCTATGTGGTAGGCAAGGAGCTGGAGCGGAACCGACGCCACTATCGGCGAGAGGCAGTCGGGCACTTCGGGAATCTCGAGCACCTCGTCGGCTATCGACGCTATGGCGGTGTCGCCCCGGGTCACCACGGCTATCACCTTCCCTCCGCGCGCCTTCACCTGCTGGATGTTGGAG
>DKYZ01000086.1:4490-5645 GCA_002493515.1 Porphyromonadaceae bacterium UBA7087
TCGGCTGCCGGATACCCCTCGGCATGCACGTAGCTTATCTCCTTCAGTTTCAGCGCTCCCTCGAGAGCCAGGGGATAATTGTAGCCACGCCCCAGATACAGGAAATTGTGGACGTAGGTGTACGTCCGGGCAAGTTCCGCCACCTTATCGTTGAGCGACAGCGCCTCGGTGATGAGGGCCGGGAGGGAGTCGATGGCGGAGGCTATCTCGGCCACTCGGTCGTCGCCGATGGTGCCCCGCAGCTGCCCCACGGCCACGGCGAGCATGGTCATCACCGTCACCTGTCCCGTGAAGGCCTTGGTGGAGGCCACTCCTATCTCCGGGCCGACGTGGATATACGTCCCGGTGTCGGCCTCTCGCGATATGGAGCTTCCTATCACGTTGCAGACTCCGTAGACGAAAGCCCCGCATTCATGAGCCATCTTTATTGCCGCCAGGGTGTCTGCGGTCTCTCCGCTCTGAGAGACGGCTATCACTATGTCGTCGGGGGTGAGGAGCGGGGTGCCGTATCTGAACTCGCTGGCATATTCCACCGTCACCGGGATATGGGCAAGCTCCTGGAAGAGGCGCTTGCCGATGAGAGCGGCGTGCCACGACGTGCCGCAGGCCACTATCACTATCCTCTTGACGTTAAGGAATTTATCCTTGAAATGATTCACTCCGTTGAGAAACACCTTCCTGCCGCCGTCGTATATGCGTCCGCGGATGCAGTCGCGGATGGTGGCCGGCTGCTCCATTATCTCCTTGAGCATGAAATGGTCGTATCCCCCTTTCTCAAGCTGTGATATATCGAGGTCGAGCTTCTGCACCCTTACCTCGGCCGCCTTGCTGTCGAGGCTCGTCACCTCCAGCTCGCGACCCCTCCGGATCACCGCCACCTCGTCGTCGTTGAGATACACCACCTTGTCGGTATGCTCGATTATAGGCGAGGCGTCGCTGCCCAGAAGGAACTCCCCGTCGCCGATGCCTATCGCCAGAGGCGACGATTTCCGGGCCGCCACAATCATGTCGGGGCATTCCACGTCGGCCACAGCGATGGCATACGCCCCGACCACCTTGCGCAGGGCCAGACGCACGGCCTCCTCAAGGCTACACCTGTGCTCGGCCTTCATATATCCGATGAGCACGGCGAGCACCTCCGTGTCGGTCTCGCTG
>DKYZ01000086.1:5925-6098 GCA_002493515.1 Porphyromonadaceae bacterium UBA7087
CACCTCCGTGTCGGTCTCGCTGTGGAAGAAGCATCCCCGCTTGCGCAGGGCTTCCTTCAGGACGCCGTAATTCTCTATCGTGCCGTTGTGAACGATGGCTATCCTGCCCGAGTTGTCGAGCTGCGGATGCGCGTTGATGTCGCTGGGCTCGCCATGGGTGGCCCAGCGCGTAT
>DKYZ01000086.1:6387-6622 GCA_002493515.1 Porphyromonadaceae bacterium UBA7087
GCCATGGGTGGCCCAGCGCGTATGGGCTATGCCCACGCTGCCTGTCGTGTCTTTGTCGTGGCAATAAAGCTCGAGTTCGCTGACGCGCCCCTTGGCCTTATGCACGTTGAGGTCGCCGCTGTCGGAGAGCAGTGCCACTCCGGAGCTGTCGTAACCTCTGTACTCAAGTCGTCTGAGTCCGTTTATCAATATCGGGAACGCCTGGCGTGCGCCGATATATCCTACTATTCCACAC
>DKYZ01000086.1:6894-7361 GCA_002493515.1 Porphyromonadaceae bacterium UBA7087
CGATATATCCTACTATTCCACACACTTTTTCTTTATATTTTATTCCTACTGTTCCTGAATCAGGGGCCTGACGGCAAGTCTCGCCGGGCCTCGCCGGCGGTGAGCCATGGCATGACTCTCCGCGGGCTTTCGTCTACAAAATTACTGCTTTGTCGCCACATATGCAAACGGCGGCGCGGAATACAGGCCCGTTTTGGTTGAAAATTCATGCCCTGGATAATTATGGCGCGGATGATGCGTTATTTTTATACCCAAGGTTTAATCATAAGGCGGCATGCCGTCTTCAACAAGGATATTATGAAGAAATACAATATAGCGGTAGCCGGCACCGGCTATGTGGGCCTCTCGATAGCGACCCTGCTCGCGCAGCACAACCATGTCACTGCCGTCGACGTGGTGGCTGAGAAAGTGGACCTCATCAACAGCCGCCGCTCCCCCATCCAGGATGAATATATCGAGAAGTATCT
>DKYZ01000086.1:7642-8009 GCA_002493515.1 Porphyromonadaceae bacterium UBA7087
GGATGAATATATCGAGAAGTATCTTGCCGAGAAAGAGCTCGACCTCACAGCTACGCTTGACGCCAGGAAGGCTTATGCGGAGGCCGATTTCGTGGTCATAGCCGTGCCTACCAACTATGACCCGCGCACCAATTATTTCGACACCCACAACATCGAGGATGTCATCGACCTGGTGATAGAATGCAATCCGAAGGCGGTGATGGTGATAAAGTCAACCATTCCCGTCGGCTACTGCCGCAGCCTGTATCTCAAATACGCCGGTAGGTTCATGGATCCCTCTTCGCCCCTTTCCGGACTGGACTCGCCTCTCGACGCGCCCAATCATTTCAACCTTCTCTTCTCGCCCGAGTTCCTGCGCGAGAGCAAG
>DKYZ01000086.1:8300-8529 GCA_002493515.1 Porphyromonadaceae bacterium UBA7087
CTACGACAATCTCTATCCGAGCCGGATCATCGTAGGCATACCCAAGATAATCGAGGCTACCCACGTCAACAGCAAGCTTGACGCCGAGAACGAGGCCATACGTGCCGTGGCCGACATTGCGGCTCTCGACAACGCGGCCCATGTCTTCGCCTCCCTCCTGCGGCAGGGGGCGCTGAAGAAGGATATCCCTACCCTCTTCATGGGCATGAAGGAGGCGGAGGCGGTGAAG
>DKYZ01000086.1:8863-15373 GCA_002493515.1 Porphyromonadaceae bacterium UBA7087
CTATTTCAACGAGCTCGACACCTATGCCGAGGTGAAGGGACTCGACTCGCAGGCGATAATCGAGGGTGTGGGGCTCGACCCGCGCATCGGCTCGCACTACAACAACCCGTCGTTCGGCTACGGGGGCTACTGTCTGCCCAAGGACACCAAGCAGCTGCTCGCCAACTATGCGGAGGTGCCGCAGAACATGATGTCGGCGATTGTGGAGAGCAACCGCACGCGCAAGGATTTCATCGCCGACCAGGTGCTCAGGATGGCCGGTTGGTATGACTATTCGCTCAATTCCTCCCCCGCCTCGTGTTCCGAGCGCAGTGAGGAGATCCCCATAATCGGCGTCTACCGCCTGACGATGAAGAGCAATTCCGACAATTTCCGCCAGTCGAGCATCCAGGGTGTGATGAAGCGCATCAAGGCCAAGGGGGCCGAGGTGATCATCTACGAGCCCACGCTCGAGAACGGCTCCACGTTCTTCGGCAGCCGTGTGGTCAACGACCTCGACGAGTTCAAGCGTCGCTCCCACGCCGTCATCGCCAACCGATACGACCCCTGCCTCGACGACATCGCCTCCAAGGTCTACACCCGCGACATCTTCCGCCGCGACTGACAAAAAAACTGTCGGCGCGTTAAATCACGCGCCGACACCCTTTTTTATAAACTACTTGCACAGACTTGAGTCCTCTTATCTGCCTATCACAATCTTGTCGGTCCTGCCGCCGGCGCGCCTGATGACAATCCTTCCCGGCTCCGGCTCTCCCCTAAGCGGAAGCCCGTCGATGGTGAAGTATTCGGCACCCTCCTCCTCGGCACCTACCTCATCCACACCAGTGCCCTTGGGAAGAATATTTATCTTGAAGGGGGAAACCAGATGCTCGCCATCCTCGTCGATCAGCGTCAGCAGATAAGTTCCTCTCCTGGTAGCAGGCGTGAACAGCTCGTTCCATTCAAGCTCACAGCTTTCCCCATATTCCAGTTCAAGACGCTTCGGAGTCTGCTTCCACAGCACCTTTCCACCACTTGAGATAATGGCCGGCGTGACATCGGTCGCCACATCCTCCTTCCCCGCTGTGAATATAATCTTGAACTGGGCAGGCTCATCCTTGACGATATATCCCGGAAAATCGACAAAATCGGCACGAAGGCGAACCCCAGTATCTGTGAATCCGAAAGAGACGTCCTTCCCGTCAAGAGTCACCGTGAGGTCTCCCCGGCTCGCCAGCTCCTCCCTGACATCATGCCATTCCCCATTGACATACAAAGCAAGCTTGCACAGATACGTGCCATCCTTTTCCGGGAACAGCTGACAGGGCATCTCAAACTCGTTGAAACCGCTGCCGTAACCGAAAGTCATTCTGTCAGATAGCTCCAGATATTCCGACGTCCCGTCCGACATGTCGGTGTATTTGAAACCAATGACCGCCGTCACTGTCTCGATACAGCCGTTGACGACCGCGCCGCCCCCGAAATAACTGTTTCCGGTGAACCGCATGTTGACACGACCGCGCCGCTTGGCCGTCATCTCATCCGGCACGAGTGTGCCATACTGCCAGAAATCAATCTGCGACTGTTCCGTTCCCTCGTCTGGCTTTATGTTGAGAATGGCCGACTGCATCATGTTGAATCCGTTCATCGAATTTCCTCCGCCGATTCCCAACTGCTCCGGATTCAGACGCGAAAGCTCGAAAAATCCGTCTCCATTGCCGCTCCATCCCCAGTTGATATGATAGTAGTTGCGGTCTTCCTGACGCTCATAGCCGTCGCATACGAATGCGTGACCCACATCTTTTGACGCTCCGGTATACACCATAGGGCGTCCCGATGCGAGCTGGCCGTATATCATTTCGTCCCATTCCCGGTCTGTGTAGAAATCACGGTTCTCAACCCTCAGCGACCTGTCGCAACCTAAATTGCGTATCAGACCCTGACCGGCCGCCATGTCGGGGGCGCCCGAGCCCGAGGGATGGTAATTCATCTGACAGGCCACGCCTACGCCATGCATCAGATTGGCCACAGCCGCCCCGGCTTCCTCGGAATACTCTCCGTCGTAACGGTCAAGCATGGCGTCATAGTCAAACGGATGGGCGTCATAGTCAAACCTCACAAGCTTCTGACCCGACTGCCAGGCATACTCGAAGCTTCCGCTTCCCTGCGGACGATTGGCAGGATGATAAAGCACCTGCGCAACAGCCGTAGCCAGACACCCCGTCACACTCCTTTGCCCATCGAGAATGGGGCAGTCGATGTTGTACGGCACATCCTGATCCCATTTGGCCGTCACCATTGGAGCAATGTCCTCATGGGGATCAACAGCGACTGAGACACCCAGCGGAGAGTTGGCATATGCCTGCAGCAACGCCGCCATTGCCGGCGCCATATCCTCTGTGTCGAAGGGGCTGTCGCCATATCCGATAAGACCGCCCTCCTCCGAATCGAGGATTATGAAACCATCCGTGGAATTGTATGCGTAAAACGCATCTCCGTCTCCTCTGAGCGCGAGCGTGAACGAATTGCCCCCCTTTCCGGAAAGCTCCCGCGCCATACGCGGCTGACGGTCGACAAACCTCTCCAGTGCCTCCTCGGGAGTCAGGCCCCATGCCGAGGCCGCGAAGGAGAGCATTGCAAAAAACGTTATTGCTTTTATCTTCATTTCGATTTACATTTTTGTTTCTTTTGGCCGGACGCCTGGATAATGCGCCCGGCCACACCATATATCAGAACACAACCTTGATTCTTGAGGATTCCGTCATTACCACATATACACCCTTCAGGCCAGATGTGGAGAGTCTACCCTCTCCCCTGCCAACGAGACATCCCGACGAATCGTAGAGCCAGATCTCGCCAGAAGCAGTAACCTCGCCGTCGGCGACAATGACGTCGCTGTTGTCGCTGACGGAACCGATACCCGCCATGGCAGATTCGATGCGGAAAGCAGGCTCTATTGTCTGCACCTGTGAGTTGCCGGCTCCATCCTCCATCGTGACGCGCAGCTTGAACCAGCCGTTGGCCGATGCCATGGTCACAGGCGACAGGCTACCCCGGTAGAAATAGCCGAACTCCGGCATGAAAAAGTATTCAGGCACCTCATCCACCGGAAGCTCGGTAAAGGAATCCTCCCCCATAGGACTGTATTCCACCTTCAGTTTCTCCAGCGGCCACGCGGTGAGATAAGGCACATCGTTAGGGGTGAAACCGGAATGAAAATCCACCGCACTGAACTCCAGCGTACCCTCTCCAGGAATCTTGAAACGGTCGGTTATGTTGTCGTCGGCGTCGCGGAAATTGAGCATCGTCAGCGAGGGTGGCTCATGGTCCTGGAGGGAAGCGTTGACATTGACCACTGTAGTGTTCAGCCCCTGCATTCCGTCGACAAGCATATTGTCGTTCTCAAGAGTGAAGACATACTCGCCAGACGCGCGAGGTTGCGGGAACTCCTGAGCGCACCAATTCTGGAACTCATACTGGTTGCCATACATGACGTTCTCGCCGTTCCTCTCGACCGTAACCCACGTCAGGGGCTCGTCACATATGCGGTTCTCTCCGAAACGTCCGAGATGGTATATCTCTGTACATGACCCAAGATATCTCTCGTTCCAGAACATCATCACGGTCATGCTCGGAGTGGAATTGCCGAAGCGGGGAAACTCACCGGAGGCAAAGTCCCATTCCCATGTAAATCTAGGATGATAGGTGAAAGGACGCTCCAAAATGCCGGAAATCCCTCTGTCAGGAATATTGATAAGCATATAATCCATAAAATCGGAAGCATTGGAGGGCATGAAAACCGCTTTCGTCCCCTCGATCAACGCAGGAGGAGACAGAAGGGGATAAAATACCCGGAATGGTCCCTCACCACCGTTATCCTCGAAGGCCATACCGAAATTGACCACATTGGCAATAAAATTCCTGTTACATCCGTCCGCGCAATACATGACGGTTTTCCTACCCACAGATCCAGTGCCACTTCCACTGTTGTTCCAGAAACGGTCATTTACATGTTTCCGCCCGAACAAATACCACTCTCCGTCGGCGACGTCATATGGACCCTCCGGGGGCGCTACACAGTCAGCGCCCAACTCTATATAGCCATCTGGATTGTTGCAAATTACAGTTTCACCACGCACATCTGTCCCATTGACCTGGTGCGCAACCACATGGCGCTTTCCTGTAGCCTTATCATCAAAATACTCATTCACAACAATCTCATATTCATCGTTCAGGTCATTCGTGAGAATCACCCCTTTGGTCAATATACGGCCATCGTCAGAAAGAGTCCTTTCATCAAGCGGTATATCTTTTCTATATACTTGAATGAACCTCCCCTTTCTGAATACAAACATATAACTATTACAGTTTTCAACGTTTCCCGATGATTCCACCAATTTTCCCCTCGTATCATAGATATCGGCCAACGCCTCGGCTCCATCCGGAAGGAAGGTCTTGGTATCCAATCTGTTGACGCATTCACCCAAATCATAATCAAGCTCCATGTCCCCCGTGATATCTACTTCGGGTGTTACGAGAAGATAGGTTTCCCCATCAGGGCCAATACCGTCTATACAGAAATAATATCTCCCCTCGTTCAGCTGAAAATATACATCCTGATTCAACTTGGCCTCTTTTTTTGTATATTGGTTTTCCATACAGAACCCCACTATTTCGAACGGTGTAATCCCCTCCGGAGCCGTAACATTTACCTTGACCACAGCCATGCTGCGTCCTTCGCCCACAGCCTCTGCCTCATTGTAAACGCCAATCGGCTGGAAAACCGAGGCAGAAGACAATGACACGCAGAAAATAGCGGCTGCCAGTAACTTAGTTCTTATATTCATGATATGCTTTGTTTTAAAGTATTACCTTGACAGTCTTGGCACCGCTTCTCACGATGTATGCGCCGCGAAGCCCGCTGACGGAGAGTTCCCTCTCCCCGTTTCTCACAAGCCGTCCCTCCATATCATACAGAGATAGCGGAGCATCGGCTCTGAATATTTCGCCATCACGCCCTATTTGCGCTTCGTAATATACGTCGGTTACCGATGCGAGACCGTCGATATACACAACCGGGGATATCGTCTGCTGCTGCCTGTTTCCCATGGCATCCTCCAACGTGATGCGGAGCTTGAACCAGCCAGTGGCTGATGGTTGGTCGGCATCAGCAAACGACACCCGGTAGAAGGCTCCGAAACAGGGAGCGTAGAACAGTTCCGGAACCTCCTCGCAAGGCAACTCCTTGAAATTGTCGCTATCCTCTGCCGCATACTCCACCTTCACACTTGACGGAACACCAATACTTAACCATTCCAAGTTAGCATCATTTATCTCAGAAGACATATCCGCAGCCGAGAACTCCAGGATGCAGTCGTCCGGATTGTCGAAACGGTCGGTGACGTTATCCTCACGGTCTCTGAAATTCAGCATGGTCAACGTGGGAGCCTCACGGTCTTCGGCTGACGCGTCACAGTATATCACCGTATGGTTGACACCTACCTTGCCGTCGACCATCGCGCAGTCGTTGTCTATCACGAACTCATATCTGCCGTTTGCCTTGGGAAGACTGAACTCTGTCTTGGTCCAATCGATTAACTCTCCTATTCCACCTTGAAACACATTCTCGCCGTCAACTGTCACCTCCGACCATCCGGAATGAAGGTCACACTCACGATTCTCCCCATGACGGCCCAGGTAGAAAAGATGCATCATGGAAAACCTGAATCCCGACTGCCATACGCTTCCGGCCACGAGAGCCGGTATCGAATTTCCGAACTTGGGTATGTCTCCCGTCTCGGACATCCAAGAGAAGCGGGGATGTGCGCAAAGAGGCTTGTCCAAGAAGAAATCGACTCCACCTTCGGGAGTCATAAGCTCCACTTCGCCCATCATACGGTCTGAGATAAAGGCGTTGGCATGGACACCCTTCTCGTCAAATGTCATGGGGAATGAGAATATAGGGAAAAAGTAAGGAGCCCCTCCTTCTAAAGCTTCATAGGCCAGCGCTCTTCCATAGTTGAAAACAAGTTCTGAGTCATTCCCGGGTTTCCGGTCGGCACATACCCATATGCCGTTACCGTCACACTCACCCATTGAGGTCGTCCCGGTACCAAGAAGATCCGTCAATCTTCCATGATTGGCAATAAAAACTGAATAATATCTGTAGGGTGCCTCAGTCATTATAGTCTCGTCAGCAATTTCCCCGCACTCCCCGTTGACATATCTGAATTCCTCCGGATTGTTCATTACCCTTGTCTCTGCGGAAAGGTCTAACGCGCGAAGTGCATCATATACCACAACGTTCTCATTACTGTCATGTATGGAGAAAGTCCTCAGGAATCCTATCTCCATATCTTCTGGAAGGGCGTTGAACCAGAAACTTCCCCCCATTTCATCGTAGCCTCCGTCTCCCGACTCCTTTCTGACCATCCGCAAATTATCTGCATCAACAGTAAGAATCCTATCCTGCTTCATGAGTTTTACCGTAATGCATTCTAAATTAACCCATAATTCGGAACTCTATCCACG
>DKYZ01000064.1 GCA_002493515.1 Porphyromonadaceae bacterium UBA7087
CATTCATCCACAATCAGCGCGTCTCCCTCCAGCGGGTTCTCCTCATTGCGCTTGTAGCCATCCATCGGGTTATACTCCAGCATACGGTGGATTGTCTTGGCCTCCATGCCGGTGGCCTCGGTCATTCGCTTCGCCGCCCTTCCCGTCGGGGCCGCGAGAAGTATATTCATATGGCGGGCCTTGAAAGCGGCGATAATCCCCTGGGTAGTGGTGGTCTTCCCCGTGCCCGGCCCGCCGGTGAGCACCATCACTTTCGAGGCGAGGGCTTTCTGAATCGCCGCCTGCTGCACCTCGTCATAGACAATGCCTCCGCGATTTGGATTTGGACCGTATGCGGCTTCCGGCTCTGCGGCGAATCCCGCGTTGACGGAGGATAAGTCTGAGAGCAGCGACTGCAGCCGCTTCGCCGAGCCCTTCTCGGCATGGTAGAAGGGAGGCAGGTAGATCACCTCGCTGTCGGCTATCACGTCCTTGGCCTCAAGCATCGAGGCCAGAGCCTGGCGCACAGGCTCCTCGTCGGCCTCCAGAAGTTTTGTGGCAGCCTCCACCAGCTGTTCCGGCTCCGCATACACGTGCCCCTCCTCGGCAAGCTCATTGAGCGTATAGAGTATTCCGCTGCGGCAGCGCCTCGGGTCGCTCTTCCCGTAGCCCATCCGGAAGGCTATGCCGTCGGCGGTCTTGAATCCGATGCCCCAGATGTCGTCTGCGAGCTGATAGGGATTCTCCTTGACCTTGGCAATGGAGTCTTTCTCGTATTTCCGGTAGATTTTTGCCGCGAAGGCTGTGCTCACGCCGTAGCCCTGGAGAAAGACCATCACCTCCTTGATATCCCTCTGCTTCTCCCAGCTCTCGCGGATCTTCTCCATCCGTTTCCTGCCGAGACGCGGCACTTCCAGAAGGCGCTCTATGTCGTTCTCTATTACGTCGATTGTCTCCAGTCCGAAACGGCTGACAATCGCCTTGGCGTATACAGGGCCGATACCCTTTATCAGTCCGCTGCCGAGATATTTCTCGATGCCGTAGAGAGTGGCCGGCATTACCTCGGTCCACGACTGCGCGACAAACTGCTGGCCATACCTGGGGTCAACGCGCCAGTCGCCGTCCACAAGCAGCACGCTCCCTACAGGGACGTCAAGCAGCGAGCCGGTCAGGGTCACAAGATTGTCATATCCCTTGACCTTGACTCTCATCACCGACCAGCCGTTTTCCTGGTTCTGGTAGGTGATATGCTCCACGACACACCGTAGTTTGATCATCCTTTTTCTCTCGCTTTAGTCTGCAAAATTAGCAATAACCGCCCAAACAAGCAAACGAATCTCCAACCATCCGCAGCCCCAGGGCGCATATTGATTTCCGGATATGGAAAATTTGTGTTAACTTTGCGTTGGAACATAAAACTGGAATGATTATGGAGAAGCAGATATACCCTGTGAGCACGGCAAGTTTCGAGACAATACGGACAAGGGGGTTCGTCTATGTCGACAAGACGGAATATGTATACCGTCTTGCAAGCGAGGGTGTCTTCTATTTTCTCGGGCGCCCGCGCCGTTTCGGCAAGAGTCTGCTCCTCTCCACAATCGAGGCATATTTCCAGGGACGCCGTGAACTTTTCGGCGGCCTCGCCATCGACAGACTCCAGCCAGGGGAATGGGAACAGTATCCCGTGCTCCACCTGAATCTCAGCGGTAAGGCATACACCGACAATGAAAGTCTGCTCAGCCATCTCGACATGTACCTTTCAAAATGGGAATCAGACTACGGAATAGAAAAGAACCGGGATGCAGCCGATGAGCGCTTTACAGGGATAATCGAAAGGCTTTCAAAAGAATCCGGCCGCAAGGTTGTGATTCTTATTGACGAGTATGACGGCCCGCTGTCGTCGGCAATCGACCGTCCGGAGCTTTTCGGGCTTTACCGCGAGCAGCTCCACGGCTTTTATTCCGTACTCAAGGCGATGGAAGACCACATTCAGTTCTGTATGCTGACGGGGGTGACGAAATTCGGAAAGGTGTCGGTGTTCAGCGGACTGAACAATCTGAAGGATATCTCTTTCAGCAACCAGTATGCGGGAATATGCGGCATAACGGAGGCGGAGCTCCACGGTTGTCTCCTGCCCGGCGTGGAGAGGCTCGCCGAGGAGGAGGGATGCGACACCGGAGAGGCGTTCCGTCGGCTCAAGTTCCATTACGACGGCTACCACTTCTCCCGCTCGCTGCTCGACATATACAATCCCTACAGCGTGCTGAATGCGCTGTATGACTCTGAAATCAGGTCATACTGGTGTTCATCGGGGCTCCCTACCCTGCTCTCGAAGATGATCCGTAAGAAAGACTACGACATGGAGAGGCTGGCGGGAACCATTGTCTCCGAGGGGAGGCTTGACAGCCTGTCGGTATACGACACCGACGCGGCATCCCTGTTCTTCCAGACCGGCTATCTCACGCTTAAGTCCTACGACCGCGAGTCGAAATCATATGTCCTTGGCTACCCCAACCGTGAGGTGGAGCGCGGCATACTCGATAACATCCTGAGTCTGTACGTCCCGGACAGCGGCGACGCCTCTTCCAACACGGGCCTCATGCGCGATGCCCTCCGCAAAGGAGACCCCGGCAGGTTCGTCGAGCTGCTGAAGGCATATCTGTCAGGCATTCCGTCCAGGCTGCGCACTCATGTAGGGCATTATGAGAACTATTACCACACCGTGTTTTACTGCATACTGTCGCTGATCGGTCTCGACATCGACGTGGAATACAACACGTCGGAGGGATTCATTGACGCGGTGGTAAGGACACCTGCCTACATCTACATTATCGAGCTGAAGGTAAACGGCACGGCGGAAGACGCCATGCGGCAGATTGAGCGAAAGCACTATGCCGCCCCATTCGCCACCGACAGCCGACGCCTGTTCCGTATGGGACTCGGTTTCTCGAAAGCCACCGGAACTGTCAGCAGCTGTCTGATCGAATGATCGATTTAGAGTTCTGCCCAGCCGGTGTGGAGGATGCCGGGAGTGAAGCGTGAATGGATTCTCACTGACTCATGCTCAGCCTTGATTCCCGGCTGTTCCTCCCTGACACTCTCCACATGGTCGCGCGCGTCATCCCAGTTCTCGAACACCTTCGTGGCCCTGTACTTCGCCATATCTCCGGAGGTTTCCATCTCCGTCACGACATTCACGGTAGAAAACCCGCAGTCCACCTCCGCCGGAGTCACCACAATCCTGTGGTCGATGCCTGACGCCTTACAGAACTTCTCATAGCTGCGCACACTTGTCATCGACTTGAATGCATACACCGCGTTATACTCCTCACTGTTGCCGACCCTCACCAGGTCTGTAGCTATATATATTTCCATTTTACTCTCCTTTTTAAAAATATTTCTTATGTAGTTTCTCCAGAAGCTCGTCGGTCAGCTTTATACCGCAGCCCTCCCCTATTACGGCATCGCAGTCGCAATACGGACATACCGCCGTCGACCCGCCGTCGGCCCAATCATCCACCTCCTCCGGCTTGAAGAAGGTGTCGCAGCAGATACAGTAGCAGAATTTCGACTGCTCCAGCTCCTCGCGGTTGTCCATGGTGTGCATATGGGCATCGCGCAACTCGTCGTCCTTCTTCTCCAGCCTCCCGTCAATGGTCATCGCATACCCTTTGGGTATGTGACGGTCCGCACGCAGCGAATACTCCCTGCCGTAATATAGAAAAGTGGCTGTCTCCACATCGCCGTCCATGACGACTACCGCCGGAATCTCGTCATTGTTCTCCTTGGCGTTCAACCTGAAGTGCATTGCCTCCCCGCAACGCTCCACAAGATTGAAAAAGAAATGTTTACGACCCGCGCCGCCATCCTTACCGTCAAGATCGAAGGTATATGTGCGTGTATATTGGAATTTAGTTTTCATATGATTTCATCAGTTTGTCGATTTCCTTTGCCAGATTCCCGATACCGGCGTCCGTGTCAAGCCCCGTCACCGGAGGATAAGCCGCGCAACCGAAGCGCTCAAGATGTTCCTGGGGAAGATGCGAGTCAGCCTCGTCAGGGGTGAACCATCCAGCCGACAGTTTCTCTCCGCGCCTGATATTGTAACGCGCCCCCATCTCGCGGGCCATGGCGATCTCGTCGCTGTCGAGACGGTAGCTGAAAAACGATCCGGAGCGCTCTCCACGCTTATGCGTCTGCTCCTTATCCTCCCCCAGCATCCTCTTCATCCATTCCCAGGCCGCCCAGTCGGGATTGACGTAGATCCGATGGCTTCCCTGAATCCTGGCGGCGAGCAGACAGCCGGTCTCGAGTGTCACTATCAGGCCATGACGGTGTCTCTTGCAGACCCTCTCAAGCCCCCGTCGGGAAGCCTCCAGGGTATTTCCGGCGCAGAAGACAGTCACGCGGTAGCCCCTGTCAATCAAACGATTTCTCAGCTCTAGCACCGCCGGATTGTCGTGGGGAGTGAAATAGTCGGGCACAATCATTATCCTGCAATTGCCATTGTCCAGCTTCTCCGCCTCATCACGCGCCGCTGCCACGGCGTCGCGCAAGGCGGCTATGTCATCATAATCTCTGAAATTTTCAACAGGAATCGTATAGTCAATTTCATTTAGCTTGACCCGCACACCGCTATGGCCATTTGCCATCGGCACACCCTGGGTCAGCCCCATGGCCGTGGAGTCTCCGATCCTCACCGGCTCGGCGAATGTGCATATACAATTCCATTTCCTCATCCATGCGATATCCTTGATTATCCGGTCGATCTCAAGGAGCGGGATATCCATTTTCCCGGCGGCAAAACTACATATCAGTTGGGCCAGCCTGTCAGTGTTGCCATCCAGAGCGGAGTCGATCATCCACAGGCGCGGATAACGGTCAGACAGCTCATGGGCTTTGGATTCCCTCTCATCAGAGGAGAATACCACATACCTTTCCGGCTGACGGCAACGCCCCGTCCCGACAGTACCGAAGCTGTAGGCTGTCTCGATGGCTTCCCGTGTCACGAAATTCTCGGAATTATATTCCCAGGCCGCCTTGCGTCCGGCATAATATTGCTTCTTCCAGGGCCACTCCTTGTCATATTCGGGATCCACCATCAGCACTTTTGTCTTGCTGATTCCGTCGGCAAGCATCGCCGACCGTCCGAAAACCACTATGGCATGCGGTGCGCCCGTCGCCACGTCGGATTCTCGGCTCACATGGATGGTAAGTGTTCTACCGTTGCCGAGGTCGCGCCGTATGATGCGTGGCAACACGTTGTGAGCCGAGGCTTCATGTGAAGCCAGCGATTCGAGCTTCCTTGCCGCCATTTCGATCACGTCGGCCTCTCTCAGTTCCTCGTCGGGATGCTCGTCAATCACCATTTTCCGTAAGTCCGTCACGATAGCCTTTGCCTCGCCACGAGTCTCGATGGCCTCCCTGAGGGCCGTCATATTCCCGTTGTCAGCACTTGTGCCGAAATCGGGAACAAGCAGTATTCTAAGTTTTTCTGGAATTATCATGCCTTCAATATAGGAATACGCTCTCAAAAATTCAAAAGCTCCCGACAATTTTCAACAAAAACTGTCGGGAGGTCTTATCTCATGACATCTTCCTTGTCAGAACTGCACACCGAAGGCCTGGAGGGTGTCGAACACCTGTCCCTCGGGCAACCCGTCGACCACAATCACGGGATTGCCGTCGGCGTCGAAATCCTTCGAGATCGCGCCGCCAAGCGACGACAGCTGTCCGGCGAGCTCGTTGAAACTGCCTCCGAACCCATGCTCACGCAGCCAGGCGGTATTGAGCGGCACTGTCTTCACGGTCTCACGCATTGTCTGTATCTCCGTCACACGTGTCGCGTAATCGAGGCTCTGGGTCTGGTTGGCGTCCACACGCTCCTGCGAATGGAGCGCATCCTCGCGGTATCGCTGGTTGTCGCGCTCCAGGTCGGCCACGCGGCGCTCGGCAGCCGAGGCGTTCGACGCGGCCTGCGAGGCGGCGATATTCGCGCTCGTGTCCATGCTGTGGCGCGCAAGGTCCATCGCCTGCTGCTGGCTCATCTGCTGCATCTGCATCATCTGCGCCATCATCTCCTTCATGTCGTTGCGGTTCTGCTCATGCATCGAGTCGGCGCGCCCCATCATCTGCTCATGCATCTGGCGCGTCATCTCGGCCTCCCGGCGTGCAAGCTCGGCCTCCTTTGCCGATGAGGATTTCTCCCTCAGCGCGTCCATGAAACCCGACTGTGCTGCCGCATCGAGATGCCGCAGCTGTTCCGCCGCGATCTGCTCCGCCGACATCGTGCTCTTGATGTTGAGCTTGTCGGTCTCGGCGTCAAGCTCATCCTTGCGGGTCGCGCGCTTTGCCTCCATCATGGCCTTCATGTTCTCCATGGCGATGCTCCCCTTCAGGCGCAGCTCCTCCTGCTGCTGGCGGCACATCTCCATGTCGCGGGCATGCTGGCGGTCGGCCGCTGCCTGCTCCACGTCGCTCAGCCGCGCCGTGCGTTCCACATCCTTGTCCATCCGGCGGTCGTCAAGGTCGAAATCAAACTGCGCCTTGCGCGACTCCATGTCGAAGTCATGCTCAGCTCGCCGGCGGTCCATGTCGAGGTCATGCTCATCGCGCCGTTTACCCATGTCGAAGTCGAAATTCTCCTGACGCGAACGGATATCGAAGTCGAGGTCTGCGTCTGCGCGTAGACTCTCGCGCTTGCGCTCCATCTCCTCGCGCATGAACCTCTCCTCCCAGTCGTCGTGGTCATGCTTCCTGTCAAGCTGATACCTCTCCTAGGCGTATGCGTCCTCCTTGCGGCGCGTCTCCAGGTCGGCATCGAGCCGGATTGAGTTTATCTCCAGCTCATCCCTCACCTTCTGGCGGTCGATGGCATACCGCTTGCCGTAAAGGATGCTCTCGAGGTCGGTGCGCTCCGTCTCCTGGCGCATGGCGTTCAGGTCGAGCTCATGACTCGCGTTTGCCTGCTGCATGGCGAGGTCCGTGTCCAGGCGCAGCTTCTCCAGGGCATTCCCCACGAGCGCCTTGTGGCGCAGCAGGTCGTTGAGCTGTCCGCGCTCGAACTGGCCGTTGGCGATTCTCTCCTCCAGAGCCTTGCGATCATCCCCGTCTATCAGCTTTTTGTCAGCGAGTTCATTGAGTATCTTCTCGCTCTCATAGGCGCGTGTCTGCTCGTCGGCGTTGCGTGCCGCGTCGGCCAGGCGCATCTCCATCTCGTGCTGCGCCATGAACTGCCTCAGCTCATCCTCCGTCAGCAGCTTGTCGCGGTTAAGCTCGGCCAGGGCGGTCTCGAAGCGGACATATTCTTTCTCGCGGTCAAGATTGCCGTCATTCTCCCTCACTTGCCTCTCCGCCTCCTGGCGCATCTCGAAGTCAGCCAGACGGTTGCGGAACTCCGTCTCCCTTACGTAGATGTCGTTCTCCCTCTCGGCGGTCTCCAGCTCGCGTCTCTGCCTCTCCAGGCGGTCGAACTCCGCGTCGGTCGTGGCTACGTCGTAGATATTTATGATGCTCACTCCGAAGAGGCGGCTGCTGAGCATCGCGCCGAGTGTCTGCTTGAGCGATTTCTGCTGGTCTTCCGTCAACCGTCCGTCGGCCACCTGCATCCCGGCGAAGGCATGCGTGAGTATATCCTTCACCCAGGGGGTCATGAGCCGGCGCATCGACTCCACGCTCACCTCGTTGCTCTCCACGAGATACTGGCGGCGGAAGGTGTCGAAATCCGTCACGCGCAGCTGCATCGCCACCCCGGCTCTCAGCGGTGTGCCGGACGCCTTCACCTCAAAGGGGGCATACTCCACCGAACCCGCGCTGCCGAAGGCCTCCTCGAATATGCGGCTGGAGATGAGATATACCGTCACTACCGACGTGTTGTGCTGTTTCGGCGCAGAGGCTGGTGCGGGTGCAGACGGGGCGGCCGGGGCGGTCTCCTTTCTCGCGCCGAAAAGACGGCTGAGGAAACCGCGTTTCCTCTTCTCCTGCGGAGCCTCCGCAGCGGGCGATGCGATCTCCTCCCCCTGGGGAGTGACGGTCACTGTTTTTCCGTCGCGGGTTATGGTCTCGTCGGAGAAGCGGTAGATGCCGCCGTCAAGGGTCTGCACCAGTTTGCCGTCGGAGAATACGGCGGCGGTGACTCCGTCTTGCACCACCACCCCCTTCACGGCACCGCAGTCGGCCATCTCGCGCTCGCTGATGCGGCGCGCTATCTGGCCCGGGCCAAGGCTCCACACTGCTTTCCCGCTGATGATGCTCAGTCCGTCGACTGGCTGCGTCGGCTTCGGGGCCGGTTTCATCGCCGGGGCGTCGAAGTCAAAATCCGTCGCGGCGGCTCTTGCCGCCGGTTTTGGAGCGGGGTTCGGAGCTGGAGGGTCAAAATCAAAGTCGGCTGCCGGTTTCGGCGCCGGAGCGGCCTCCTTCAGCGGCGTACCGCATTTGGGACATTTATCGAATTTCGGTAGAACCGGAAAATTACATTTCGGACAACGCATATTGTGTCTGCTTTTTATTTTTCGTACATGAATGCCTGATAATAGGCCATCGGGTCTATTATCAGCGTTTTTTCTGTGATTCCCTCGCGGCGCATCTGCTCGCGGTAGCGGTCGGCATGGGCGTCGAGCGGATGAAAGACGCATTTACGCATCCCTCTGAGCGATTTCAGCATCGGCGACGGGCAGAACAGTCCCGTCATCTCCATCTCGCCTACCTCCCGCAGTGTCGCGGGGGCATAGAGATTGTCAAGGTGGTTGAAGCAGCGGTCGCCTATGCGCTCTATCCTCGGGGGGAGATATACCACGCCGTCGCTGCCGCCACGGTAGAATCCCGGGGCTGTGATCTCGCGGATATGGACGCAGCGCGACATATCCACATATCTCAGGTCGCTCAGATCCCCGATCTCCCGCAACGATGCGGGGAGGGTCACGCTCTCCACGCCGCTGTCGTTGAAAGCGCCGGTGCCGATCCGCTCCATGCTGTCTGGAATGATTACGTGACGCAACTCCGGGCGTCCGGCGAACTCAAAATCCTTTATCTCCCGGGTACCTTCCGGTATCACGATTGTTTCCTTGCTCATATTCCGGTCAAATTAGAGAGTCCAACAATGCTTTGACTTCCGGGGAGCATTCCACTCCCGAGGCGAACACCCGCCTTGCGCCGGCGAGCGCCTCGCGGGCCACATCCTTGCGTCCGGCGGCTATGTAGAGCTTGGCGAGCACCACGAGCAGCGAGGCGTAAGCCCCTTTGCGCAGTGCGCTTCCCTCCTGCATGGCGTAGAGGCTGTCGCCGGCCTCGTAGAGCAGCTCCTGCGCCTTGCGGAGTTTACCTTCCTCTATCAGGTAGTTTGCCTGGCAGGCGGCGACGTTGTTCCATAGGAACTCGTCGAGCCCTCCCTCCTGACCGACAGGATATTCCCATGCCGACACGCTGTTGAACGCTTCTGCCGCCGTGGCGTCAGGGATGTGGCGCGACGCCACGCCCCAGTCGGTCAGGGCCGAGGCGTCGAGCGGTTCGGTGAGTTCGGTTATGGGATAGGTGTTTCCCTCTCCCAATGTTATCTCGGTGGAGCCGTCCACATATTCCGTGCCGAAAACCCGTTCGCCGTCGAGCAGGGTCGGCATCACACTTGTCGGTGTCACTTTATACACGTTCTCCTCCTCACGCTCCATACGGCAGTGAAGGGTAGCTATGCCGTCATGGCTCAGGGGAATCATCTGGTTCCCTCCGCGTCCTACGAATATATCCATATCTTATTCCGGTAAGAGGTCTATTTTGGGTAATGGCGGGAGTTCATCCTGGGCCGAGGCCTGGCGGATGCGGTCGGTGATACCTCGGAGCACGTAGTCGAGCTGGAAGAGGAAGTCGTCGTGGAATTCCTCTATGGCCGACGCGTCGTCGGCTCCGAGCAGCAGCATCAGTGTCTGCGCGAACGGGTCGATCAGGTCGGTGTTGCCCGTGGCCCCCTCCTCGGCGAATGCCTCGGCCTGCTCCCTGAAGTCGGCCACCGACGGATCTTTCCAGTACTCGCACAGGGAGTTGGCGGCGGCAAGCAGGGCGATGTTGCCGAAGGGCATGTCGCCCCAGGCCTCCAGGTCGCTTATCAGCCCCTCGGCAGCGGCGGAGTCGCCGCTGTTGATGTAGGCCATGGCTGCCCAGAAGCTCTGCCAGTAGCTGTCGGTCTGCCGGTTCTCATATTCGGCGATGCAGCGCGTCGGGTCGAGCCCGGCGAGTATCATCCAGTAGTTGCACTGCACCTCGTCGGCGTCATATTTCTGCGCCATCGTCTCCAGGCGTCCGAGCGAGCCGCGCAGGTTGTCTATCTTGCCCGCGTCGCGGAGTTTTAGCACCTGGTTGAGTGTCACCTGCTGGATCTTCCCGAGGGCGTTCTTGCTGCTGCGGGTCATACCGGCCCTGGCGGCCTCGAAGGTCTGCCGGGCCTCGTCGGGGGATATGCCTAATCGCGTCCGGGCGTCCTCGAGCAGGGCGCGCTCCTCGTTGGTCACTATCCCGTCGGCGAGTGCCTGCTTGCAGAGCTGGCGGTATTGGCCGAGTGCCTCGGCCTTCACCTCCTCCGCACCTTTCTGGCGCTCTATGCGGGTGTTGTTAACGGAGATGCTCACGTCGCCCGCGAAGGCGTTGGCATCGCCGAGACTCACGCCGGCGGCCTCGGCTGCCAGTGGTGTTCCGCAGAAGGGGCAGCAGGGAAACGCCCATCCCTCCGGCAGCTCCTTGCCGCATTTTTTGCATTTTGCTGTCATTCAATTCATTTTTAAAATTATTAGGTAATCCTCCCCGTCATACAGCATGCCGAAATACACCGGTTGTATGGAGTCGGGAAGCCGAAACACTTTCCAGAGCAGCCTCACCCTCTCAGGCCTGAACGGGGCGTCTTCCGGTATACGGATCCTGACCATGCCGGTCATCGGTTTGCGCTCGGTTCTGACCGGTATTCCCTCCGGGTATTCCTCCGGGTCATCCAGACGGCAAATCGTCTCCCAGTTAAAATACTCCCTATAGTCCGCATCGTCGAAATCGCAGTAGCCCAAGGATTTACCGAAGGCATTCACTGGCATTTCCGTTGTCAAGTCGCCATCTGTCACTGTTATACGGCTGATGCCGTCACGACACAGACCGACATAAGACTCATACTGCCTTATATCAGAATGGAGAACGTCTATACGGACGCCCTCACATTCTATTTCAATCGTTATGTTCCTGACCTTATTCATCAAGCCACAGGCGATGAGTCACAGAGGGGGTAGCCGGGAAAACCCCACCCCTCCGGCAGCTCCTTGCCGCACTTAGTGCATCGTGCTGTCACTATCAATAGTTCGTTAAAAAATTGAA
>DKYZ01000093.1 GCA_002493515.1 Porphyromonadaceae bacterium UBA7087
ACACTCAATGAAACAGTATCAAGGCCGGACGCTCTATGGCGGTCTGGAGTGTCGGCTCGAAGTCCTTGAAATATCCGATCGAGTTGACAGGCACGCTCTGCCCCTCAAGCACCACACGGTCGAGCATTACTGCCGGGGCGTAGGTTCCGCTCTGCCCGGTCGGGTCGTAAAACCACTCATATTTCAGGTCGGTGTCTGTGGTGAGCCAGTCGGTGTAATAGCCGGCATGGTGGGCCACCACGGCCATGCGGTCGCCGTAGCCGGCCTCCTCGCATTGCTTGAGGGTATTGATGGCTCTCGGGCAGTTGCCGCAGTTTTCCGTCGTGAACTCCTCGATGAGCACCCGTCGCGGCATCGAGTCGGTATATGCTCCGAGAAGACAGGTCAAGGTGTTGTTGTCCGGATTGTCGTCAATCCCCGTGATGGCCTTTACCGTCACTTCATGAGGCTGTCCGGGTGTTATTTCATCCGCACCGATGATTATGGAGCCTCCGACGGTCTGCTGCACCAACACCACTCCGTCGATATCAATCACGGTCTCTTTCCCGCCGTCGATGCTGTAAGAGAGGGAATAGCCGTATATGTCGGTAAGGGCCTCGTTTTTCATCACCACATGGATCTCGGCATCCTCACCCTCTTTCATGATGGGCTTTACCGGTGTGGCTGACTTGAGCGCCAGGTCGGATGAAGGGAGGTTGTCGCCTGTCACCACCAGCTCGATGCTCAGCACGCCATTCACCTTGGCCTCCTCCCATTTGCCGTTCTTGCACAGCCACCTGGTGTCAGGCCTGTTGTCTCCGGTGAAGGAGAAACATCTCACTGCCTTCTCCTGCGAGAAGGAGAATCCCACGGCCAGCGGAGAACCGTCCACAGCCAACGAGCCGGAGAGCGCGACCTCGTTCCAGCCCTGCTGCGGTTCTTCCAGGGCCATCGACTCCAGATTCTCGCCGTCGAGCGAGCCGCGCACCCATACGTTGAATCCCGTCATTCCCTCCGTAGTGGTGATTCCGGCCCTGACAGCCGTTATATTGCATCCTATGTAAGGCTCAAGCATTTCCGGAGTGAGGATTACCGCTCCCGACATCTCGGTCTTGCCTGTCTTGCCGTAGCCTTTTTCGGCCAATGCCCCGTCGCAATAGCCGACGCGTATTGACGCAGCCTGTGCGCCCAGGGCTAAAGCCGCCCCGGCGCACAGGATTATGGTCTTTTTTAAAACTGATATCATATCATCACTTTTATTGTCTTGCCCGAGGCCTTCACGAGGTAGATTCCTCTGTCGGCCTGCAGACGGATTTCTGTGTTGCGGAGACCGTGTGCCACCACGCGTCCGTCGGCTGCGTATACATCTACAGCCTGCCCGAGCGGGTTGGCGATGACGATCTCACCTATGGCGGATGATACACGTATGCCCTCGGCCTCTGCCTTTGATATGCCGACCATCGTGTTGTCTACCTTGATTTCGTTGGATCTTGCTCCAATGAGGTTAGCGGAATAATATCCCTGCACGGCATAGACATATGAATTGTTTTCATCCACAGGCTCCTTTACCTCACATGAGGTGGCTTCGTAGGAGGCGAAGCATGTCTCGGCGGGAGTGGTGACTGTTGAGCCGGCCTGCATCTCCATGGTAAGCTTCATGGAGAGGAACGCCACCATATCCTCGTCGGCAGAGCATTCGGCTATATTGACGAAGAAGCGGCTGTCGGCTTGGCCCTGTGTGAACTCAACCTCAAATTCCCCTGGCATTGTGGTGAGGTCAAACTCCTGCGACTCGTAGATATTCCCCTCCGCATCCATAAGGCCTGCGATCATCGTGATGTCGTCGGCAGCAGTGAATGCTGTTCCGGAGAATCTGACTTTTCCGGCGGAGAAATCCATGGCCGGGGAGGAGAGACGTCCGAGAATGCCCATTGATGCATACATGTCGGTAAGGACGAGCACGGGCATCCCCTCGATATGGAAGAACAATCCGAGGTCGAGGTCCCATCCGGCGCGGCTCATGCAGAGATCCGTTCCTCCCATTCCCATTGCCGGCATTACCTGTATGGGATTGAAATCGTCAGCAGTCTCAGGAATGTTGGAGAATGTGTCGTCAAGAAGAGTATACTCCTCGCCGTCGACAGCTGCCGTATGGGTGACCGTCGGGAGCACCATATATCCGGCGGCGTTGGCTGCCCTCTCCCAGTTGGCGGTGAAGCCCTCGGCTGTTATGCCGCTTGCGGCAAGAGCCGCCGGAGTGCCAACCTCGTCAGGAGTGACATCTCCGTTCCAATAGCCGTAGTAGGAGCAGTCGTCGCCGTTGATGGCCGTCACGTAAACGGTAGTTGTGGCGCCGGGTTCCGGTGCAAAGGGTACGTCGGCCTCATCCACATCGCCTACGGTGGCGGAGGTAACGGGCATATGTCCGCATCTCACCTGCACGAGATAGCTTGTGGCGCCTTCCACTTTTTCCCATCTTGCATGGATCAGGTCGTAGTCAACCATCGTGGCATCCTTCACCACCGGGCTTTTCAGCGGGAAGGTGAGTTTCTCCAGCCTGAGATCGTCGATAAGCACCTTACCCATCCATCCGAAGGTCATGACGGAGGTCTTCGGTGTGGATGTGGATCCGATCCACTGGCACTCCGTCCACTCGTTGTAGGTCAGGGGCAGTGTCGAGGCCGCGATAGGAAGATTGTTCTCCTCATCAAGGAAGAATGACTGCAGCCCCTGATCGGTGGCGTTGGCATTGACGTTTTTGGCCTTTACAGTGAATCTGAAGTACCCCTCACCGTCGGTAAGGAGGTCTATGTCGGGAGTCTTTATATAGCCGGGACCGTCTTCTCCCACCTCATCGAAGCCCAGATAGGCGCATCCGCCGGACTGATAGACCTGGAAAAGTGTCCATTGGCCTCCGTCATAATCCAAAGTGTTTTTGATGAACTCCTCATCTTCGGCGATGTCGACAGGATCGGGATTCTCCTCGGAGCCTGCGGCCCATTTCGAGAAATCCTCGAAAATCACGGTCTCCGCCTTTACATTGGGAGTGATAAGAATCTCGGGCTCATAGATGTCACCCTCTTCGCGGGCCAGGGAACGCATCGCATTGACGCTTCTGCCCTTGTTTGAGATGAAGTCGGCCACTGTCTGGCTTGGGGTCGTTCCGTTTTCGGAGAATGCTTTTGCTACAGCCATCTTCATGGCTGCTGTGTCGGGCCTGCCTTGTGTCTCAAGGGCTAAAGCCGCAGAACCCATCGTCAGCGAGGCGGCGATGACAGTCAGGATAGTAGATTTTGTCATAATGAATGGATTTTTATTAATAAATTCAGGAGACGGCCATTCGGAGTCTCCGTGTTGCAAAATTATTGTTTATCGGGATTATGTCGCAAATATCCATATCTGATAAAATGTCTACAAAATGTGTGAAATAAGTTGTAAAATATCAATATGAAAACTATAAAGCGTTGATAATCAATCATGGTCTAATCTACATTGTAGAGAGCGTTCTTTCACGTCGATGGAATCTCATAAAGCTTTGAGAAAAGCCTCCAGGCTTTCATCCTGACTGATGCCGAGAGTCTTGCGCAGACGGTAACGGGCCTGGTTGAGCGACTTCGGCTGTATACCGTTGACGATGCAGATTTCAAGAGGAGTCAGCCCTAACCGCAGATAGAGGGCGAGCCTCTTGTCGGCGCCTGTCAGTTTGCCGGCCTTGTCGAGGCGTGCGAGGAAATCGGACTCCCTCTGGGAAATCTCTCCTTCGGAATCGCCGTCCCTTTCGGGATATCGGTTCTGGAGAAGATATGAGGCTATCGACCGAAGTCTGTTGTCTACGTCAGGATTACCGGTCTTTGGAATCTCCTTCACCATGTTGCGCACCCGTGTCAGCAGGTCGGCCGAACCTTCGAGCAGTATCCCCTTTACCGCTGTGTCGCGTGACAGACGCTCGATTTTTTCCTTGTTTTCCCCTATGAGGCTCTCTGTTTCCGATATTGTTTTCTCCAGCTGCGCCAGTTGATGCAGATTCTCACTTAGCAGCGCGTCCCTGCGCTCTATTTCATTCCTGAGCTCCTCTATTTTTGCATCCCTCTCGCTTATCGAGCTTTCTGCATGTGTTTCTTCGGAAGTCCTCTTTTCGGTATCCGTGTCTTCGGTGTTGTCTGCAAGCGGAGTGTCCGTGTCGCGGGTGTCGGTTTCTGCCGACATATGGACAAGGTTTCTTTTGCGCCTGAGAACTATTGCATATACCGCCAGTCCGGCTGTAGCCAGAGCCAGAAGGATGATTGCGATGACCGGAGCCGGATTCCGGTTCTCCTTGCTTACTGTTTCGGCTGCCGGCATCCTGTTATCCAGCGGCACATTGGCCTGACACCATCTCATCAGTATTCCGGCGTTGTTGATGTTGTCGAAGATTATCTCCTGAAGCTCGGAGTCTGATTCCTCCAGAATCTTGTTCTGGGTTCTCGATGTCGTGAAAGCCATGACATAATCCTTCTGCAGGGCATAGATATTCGACATAAGGGCGTATGACTGCGTGAGCTGTTTTGTCTGATTGTATTTCGTGGCGTATTCCGATGCCTTCGTGGCGTTGGCGAGGGCCTTGGTCTCGTCGCCGGCACGCATGTAGTATCTTGCGAGGGCGAGATGGCAGGAGGAATAGAGTAGGGTGAAGTTGTTTTCCACGGAAACCTGGAGGGCTTTCTGCAGCATCTCCAGTTTCAGCCCGGAGTCGATCTCCAGTTTCTCCATGTAGGGGAGGGTTATGGCATAATATATGGTGTAGCGGCTGTCACGGGCCGCAATGTCGAGAGCCTCCTTGTAATAGGCGAACGACTTGGATTTGTTGTCGGCCTCCTGATATAGCCTGGCGAGGTTGATGCAGGTCTTCAGCCATTCGGTGGTGTCGCGGTGCTCTTTGAAAAAACTGTTGGCCGACAGCAGCAGCTTCTCTGCCTGCCGGTATTGTTTTCGCTCGATACACACACCCGCCTTTGCCGACTGTATGGAATGATAAAGGCTGTTGTCGTCTGAGGCGCAGTAGGATGAGGCCATGTCGGAGATATCCTGGATAAGATACCATTGATGATGCTGCACGAGATACCAGGTGTATTCAGCAAGGGCTTCCGCACAATACTGCCGCATCTCTTCCGGGGATGCCGTTTCCTTCAGTTTTCCGAGCCAGTGCACGAGCCTGTAGGCCTGAGCCGGGGCCAGCAGCTGGTTGTCGTTGCGGAGTGAGTCAAGATATGCTTTCTCCGAACCGGACGCAGCAGTCACGGTGTGTCGGGTATCTTTCGACCCGGAGGCGTCCGCAGTGATGATTGCCGCAATGGTCAGTATAGTCAGGATTATTGATCTCAGGATTGGTGTCATCTGTTTCTGGCCATGGCCAGTTCGCGCACAAGGGTGTTGCGCCTTTGGGTAAGTGTCTGGGTGATATGGTTTAGCTCCGCGAGCCGCTGCTGCTGGGCTTTGAGCTGCAGGGTGTCCTCTTTGGCACCTGCCTCAATCTTTCTCAGTGTTTCCTCAAGCATTGCCGAGGCGGATTCCAGTTCCTTGAAATGGTTCTCGAAGTCGCTGTTGAGTTGCTCGAACTGTTTCAGCAGCTCGGTCATCTTTATTGTGTCTGGTCTGTCGCCCATGATTCTGATTTCTAAATTTTTCACAAAGATAATGTTTTTCCTCTGTTTGCCAAAATGGAGGCCGCCCTGTCATGAATAAAGGAATAAAAAACTGTCCCCGCAATCATTGCGGAGACAGAAAAAAATAAATAACTCAATTAATTATGAGATTTCATTTGGTTTCGGTCGCGGGGCGCTCGATGCCGTCTTTCTGGCAGCGCTCCGTCATTTTCTTTATGCGTGCGGCAGTCTCGGGATGCGAGGAGAACATCTTGTCGAAGTAGCTTGACTTGGCGCCTGCCTCACCCTCCATTTTCTGGAATTTCTCGAAAGCCATCACCATTCCCCAGGGGTTCTTGCCTTTGCTGCGGAGGAAATCGTAGCCGCAGTCATCGGCCTCTTTCTCCTGCTTCTGCGAGTATTTGGAGTTGATCAAGGCCTCGCCGAGAGTGCCGAGCTGCGATTCGGTAAGGGCAGCCGCCACACCACCGGTAGAAGCCACTGCGTCTTTCAGGGCGCCGGTGAGGAGCTGGGTGCGGAAAGCGTTCTTTGAGTGATGTTTCATTACGTGGCCGATCTCATGGCCGATGATTCCGAGCAGCTCGTCGTCGCTCATTATGTCCATCAGCGATGAGAACACGCGCACACTGCCGTCGGGGCAAGCGAACGCATTCACGTCGATGACGTCGTATACCTTGAAATTCAAGGGTATGCCGTCGGCGTCGGTAATGCCTTCGGTGAGCTTGTTGAGGCGTTGCGTATATGGGTTGTCGTCGGGGAGCACGGGATTGTGCTTGTCCATCCAGTCAACCGACTCCTTGACGTATTCCGCCATCTGTTTGTCGGTAAGGGTTGCGGCCTGCACAGTCTTGGCGGCTGCGCCTACGGCCTTCTTGAGATTGAACTGGGCGGCTGCAGGTGTCACTGTCAGAGCTGCCAAAGTCATGATTGCTAATCTGATAGCTGTCTTTTTCATTTTGTCACACAGTAGTTTTAGTATGACAAAATTAATAAAAAGATGTGAAATTTGTGTAACTTTGTAGAAAAAAGAAATATGGGTAATAATACTGGGAGAAAGGTATTGGCATATGTGGTTGGAGGATTGGGGATTATATTTTATCTGGCAGCTTTTGTCGTTCAAGAGGAGACATTGGTGGAGTGGTGGAAACCTGTGCTGGTATGTCTGGGGGTGGCTGCTCTGACAGGGGCTGTCATGTGGCGTTGGTGGACACGCCTCACCGGGAGCTCTGGTTTCCTGTTCAACTACATATGCCACGTGGCGTTCGCGACGGGTCTTTTTCTTGCGGGGTTCTACGTTCTCAACAGGGTGTTTGTCGACCACTCCACAGAGCATGAGGAGAAGGCGGTAGTGACGCGCCGTTACAGCAGGGAGCGACACAAGACCCGACGGTCAGGGCGTCGCTATGTCTCCACCGGTGAGACCTACAAGGTGTATTATATCGAGGTGGGTTTTGCCTCGGGAATGACAAAGGAGATCGAGGTGCCGGCTGCCCGGTTCCATCGTTTCCATACCGGCGACTCCCTCCGGTTCGAGCTCGGAAAGGGCCTTTTCGGCATCCCCGTTGTCTCAGACCGATTTGCAGACAAGAAACTCAGTCATCTGGGTGGCGAGTGAGATGCGGTCCGTGCCCTCTCTGCTCTT
This sequence comes from Porphyromonadaceae bacterium UBA7087, assembly GCA_002493515.1. Taxonomy (GTDB): domain Bacteria; phylum Bacteroidota; class Bacteroidia; order Bacteroidales; family Muribaculaceae; genus Lepagella. The sequence continues at coordinate 7,264 of DKYZ01000093.1, forward strand.
GGCGATAAAATCATTTAGCCTTTTGCGCAGCTTGGGACTGTCGTACACGATGAATCTGTTGTCTTCCAAATCCAGATTTATCGGTTTATTGTCCAGAATGTCCAGGAGAACCCTCTTCAGGTCTATCCCTTCGGCGGTGATGGCATATTGGGGCGAGTCCACCTGCAGGAGATCCGGTTGCGGCAGAATCGAAAAATACCTTTCCGGACGCCCTATGAAAATAAACCGCATGGCGTTGAGCTCGGATGTCCCGCTTTCCGGCCCGTAATCACAGCCATTGGCATCCTCCTTGGGATTGACGCGCTCCATCAGTGTAATCCGTATGCCAAACTCCTTCTCGACATGACGAATGAAACCGCGCACAAGCACGTTCTCCGGGGTTGTGGCCCCAAGCTCCCGAAGGCATTCGGCCGCTGTCAGGGAGGGATTTGCGAAGGCCATGCGCAGCAGATGGTTTATGCGCGAGGTCAGTTTCGGCCCCGGCTCCAGCCGCGCCGCCCGGGATATCTCCTCGGTGGTGAGGGGAAGTTTGTAGCCGAACATGTCGGCGTGGCATTCCACCAGTTTCTCTGAGCGCGTCATCACGGCAGGGAACAGGGGATCCCCGTCATTCCCGGAGAGAGCGCGCCGGTCGGCGTCGATGAGCGTCATGAGGCGCAGGAACATTTCGGACGTCCCGCAAAGATACTGCAGCCTCCGTAGCCGGCGGTCGTTGAAATCACTGCCGTCGGCAGCGGCGTCGCGGAAATCCTCATGGCGTGACACGAGAAACAGGATCTGCCGTGTCGACGACCTGATGAAATGCAGACGCCGGCATACTGATTTCACAATCCTTATCGAGGCCTGTTCATGCTGAGGCCAGTTATGCTTTCCGTCCCTCCCTTTTTTCGTGGTTCTGGCCATTCCGGAATCCTGGAGCAGCGCCGCCATACGCAGCTCCACGTCGTGCGGGGCTATCCTCTCGACGATGCGCAGCGAGTATTCCCAGAGCGTGGCATTCTCTATAGGAGAGGGGGCGTTGAGCGAAGGCATGATTTCCGGCAGGATATACTCAAGGGCACCAAGCTCCCGCAGCATTTCAAGGGCCTGGCGCGGATTGTTGCCCGCCACCATCCTCTGAAGCTCCGAACACATTCTTTCAGGACTGACAATCCTGAGACGTTTGACATTGCGCCCCATGGCCGCATACGTCTCCGGCTCTATGGGCCATCCGAAACGCGCCGCGAAGCGAACGCCGCGCAGAATGCGCACCGGGTCGTCGTCGAATGTCGAGTCCGGATCCATGGGTGTGCGCAGGATTCGGCGCTCTATGTCGGGAAGAGCCTTCCCGGTCAGGTCGAGCAGCTCGCCGCGTGATATGTCGTAGTATAGGGAGTTGACAGTGAAGTCACGCCGCTCGCAATCCTCGTAGACAGTGCCGAAAGCGGTCTCCGGGTTGCGGGTGTTGCGGTCGGTATACTGCTCGCGGCGCGTCTGCACCACTTCAATCTCATCATCCGGGGCAAAGCGCAGACTGAGGCGCGCCGTGCCGAACTTGTGAAAGTAGATCGGGCGTTCCGTCGTGAGTCTCTTCTTATGTAGCCATTCCGCAAAACGCACTCCGCCGTTGGGGACATTGACGGCCAGGTCGACGTCTTTTATGGCGAATCCCAGCACCTCGTCGCGGCAGCATCCACCCACGCAATATACCTTCCCTTCCCAGGGGGTGCCCTTTATGAGGTTTTTCAGGTAGCCTCTGATTTTGTTGTATAATGAGATATCCATGGATGCAAATTTAAATAAAAAAAATGAGAAATGGGGTGTCGGTCGTCAGGAATGTGGCATTAAACGGGCTGATGATGATAAAAAGAGCCGGATACGTCAAGGTGTATGGCCTCGGCGTGTCCGGTGTATGCGGTTGTGACGCGGATGGTTCAGAAAATGCGGAGCGTCATCTTATGGAAAACCCAGGCGCGGATGAC
>DKYZ01000023.1:0-156 GCA_002493515.1 Porphyromonadaceae bacterium UBA7087
GGTTCGAGTCCCGGATCGGCTACTAAAAAAAAGATTTTGAAAAAAATCGATAAAAAATTTGCAGGTTACAAAAATTAGTCGTAACTTTGCAACACAAAAGAGAAACAAGAGCATAAGCTCTGGGTTTAATGGTTAATATGGCCGATTAGTGTAGCG
>DKYZ01000023.1:498-9535 GCA_002493515.1 Porphyromonadaceae bacterium UBA7087
GGGTTCGAGTCCCGGATCGGCTACGAAAGAAGACTGTCAGCGATGATGGTCTTCTTTTTTTCGTGATGGTTTTCTATACCATACCCGGAGGGTCGGCATAGATACAGAAAGGACATTACGCCTTGGCTAAACAGCATTGCGGACGTCCCGTCCGCCAGACAAAAGTCGTCATCAGGCAGCTTTGTGGCGGCCTCAACGCCTTGTCTCGATGTCTACTGGCTACCTCTTGTCTCCAGAGTATACTTCAAGTTCTGTGACCTATAGCTTCCCATCGGCGGCAGTTGTAAAGAAATGCCGCGACTCCGGAAGAGCCGCGGCATTTTCAATAGTTGTAAGCAAGTGGATGGTTACTTCACGATGAGCTTGGCTGTCTTGCCGTCAGCCTTCACCATGTAGATGCCCGGATTGAGGTCGCGGGCCTCATGCTTCATGCCGTTGTGAGCCACAGCTATGCTTATTCCGTTGATGTCACATATCTCTGCAACGGAGGCATTGGTGACTGTGATCGTGTTGCCGTGGAGTGAGATTCTCGGAGAGTCGTTCTCCACGCCATCGATTCCGGCGAGCGTCACGCTGATGGGGTCGGTAAACAGGGCGAGATACATGAACACCTCGTTCTGCATCACGCATGTCACATCCTCGGAGGGCTGACGGAGGAAAGTCGTCACACCGTTCTCTATCGTATAGTCGATGTTTTCTTCAAGAAGAACACCTGTGAGCGTCCCGGCCTCCGGATCAAGCTCGGGGGTACCGAGGAACCAGTAATAATTCGTAGGTATCGACTCTACCTCGGCCTGCGAGGAGAGATCAACCTTGCCGTCGATGCATTCCACGCTCATAGGCTCCTGGTCGGAATAGGAGTAAAGATCCCTCCATTCCTCTCTTGGCAGAGGCAGCGTCGCGAAGTTCATGCGGTTGCGGCCTATTATCACCTGGAGAAGTTCCTGGTTGTTGCTGAGGTCAAGTTCTGTCAGCAGATTGTTCTCAAAACCGATGGTGCCGAGATGTGGATTGGCCGAAAGATCGACAGACGTGAGGTTGTTGCGGTGGGCATGGAGCTGATAAAGATTGCCGAGCATGCTGACATCAAGAGACTCAAGATTGTTGTCTGAGACCGACAGCCATTCGATATCCTTGTTAGCTGAGAAGTCGATTGTCTTGAAAGCATTGTTGTCGAGCACCACCGAATAGAGATTAGGGTTCTTCGAGAGGTCGATTGAGGAGAGATTGTTGTCTTCGAACACGAGCTCACGGAGATTGGTGCTTTCGGGAAGTGTGATCTCTTCAAGCTCACCTTGGGATATCGCTATCATGACAGCATTTTTCATCCTTTTGACATCAACATCCTTGACGGAGGCACCTGTCATCGAGAAGACCGTGATGGGATCCGATTCATCATAGGTAAGCACCCTTACATTCGCGCCTTCTGTCGTCGTGGCCTCAAACACGGTATAGGTTGTGCCGAGCAGGCATTCCTGCATATTGCTTCCGTCTCCGCTCCAGTCTACGTAGACATATGTGTCTGGCTCAAGCGACGCCATGCGCAGGTCGACTGTCTGTCCCCCCTTGGTGGTTGTGAACGATGCCACCGTGTTGCCTGGCATGGTGGAGATTGTCGCTATTGTTGTTGTGAAGGCGTTGTCGCCGGAGAAATCGGGAAGAGATGCGTTTGACAACACTGCGTATACGCTCTTTCCTCTCATGGAGTCGGAGAAAGTAGTGATGCCGTTCTCCATAGTGAAGTCGGTGCCCTCCGCAAGGGGCTGATTGTCGCTATCATACCATGCCACGATCGTAGGATTGGTTTCAGTTACCACCACAGGCTGCCAGTTCTCGTCGTAGGATGTGTATGAAGTGGTCACATCCACACATTGATTAGAGAGGTCAACCATGAAAGTCTTTTCCGGAATGATTATCTTTGCCTGCGGGGCATACTGGTAGGAATACATGGAGGCTGTCCTTTCCGGGAGAGTAGAGAAATCGAAGGCGTTCTCCTCCATCCTCAGCGACATTATGTTTGGAAGTGCTTCGGCCGGGATATTCAGATTCCTCAGGAGATTACGGGCTACGTCTATGTTCTGCAGCGAGGCGCATCCTGTGAGGTTTATCTCGCTGAGACTGTTGCCGGCCACGTTGAGGCTATACAGCAGCTTCGAGTCTGTTATGTCGATAGCCGGAAGCTTGTTGTCAGAGAGGTTTATGTCAGCTATGACGTCGCGGTTTTCAATGACGAAGCTCTCGATTTCGTTGTTCGAGGCGTTCACCTGGGTGAGCACGTTCTTGACGAAAGCCTTGTTGACTCCGGTCAGGTCGAGCCGGCGCAGCTGGTTGTCGGCAAGATTTATGCTTCTGAGCTCGTTGTTCCAGGAAAGGTCGATATCCTCGAGACCGCAGCCCTGGATGTTTACAGACTCCAGTTCGTTGGCCTTGGACAAATTGATTCCTGCCAGAGGCAGTCCGTTTATCTCCAGAGATGAGAGGAAATGGCCGTCAGGCATGTATATGCCCATTCCTGGGCCAGCTACCTTGCCGTTTATGGCAGTGCTTGACGTCACTTGGAAGGGCACAAGTTCTCCATTGCCGAAATCCACATAAATCTCTACCGGGTTATCATAGAAGGCTCCCTTCACTCCGGCGTAGATGTTATATTCGAGAGAAGTTCCGGCGTCGGCGAGAGTCGTCATTGACACAACACAAGTCGGTTTTCCGAATTCCTCCTGGGTCTTGACTTTGAAATTGGAGGTGGAGAGCACTCCACCGTCGAAAAGTGTATTAAAGAATTCTACGTAGCAGCTGTCGGCCATGGCGCGCTTCATAGTCACCACTCCGTCGGCATAATCGAAATCAGTGCCTATCTCAAGTTTTATCGGGTCGGAGGGTTCGAGAGGATTTGTCATGAAGGCCTGGGCGTAGGTCTCGCCACCCTCGCGAAGCACTTTGTCCGACAAGTCGATTGCAGCACCCTCCGGGTATGCGGGGTCTACCATCATGGGATTCATCTTAAACCATTCCAGGTTTGTTCCCTCGGGCACTATCGGCATCGTGGCGAACGTGAAGTTGTTGCGCCATATCGAAAGGTTCCAGATGTTTGGATTCTGGGTTATGTCGATATTTGTCAGCCTGTTGTTGGAGATGTAGAGGTCCACCAGATTAGGATTGTTGGAGATGTCGATCGACTCCAGCTCGTTGCCCGTGCAGAACACCGCCTCCAGCTCGGGGTTATTCGATAAATCGAGATTGTGGATCTTGTAGCTTGAGTTCAAGTCACCTGTATGGTTGGCATAGAATTGTCTCAGGAGCGGGGTCTTGCTGATGTCGATGTCGGTTATCCTGGTCTCGCTTATGTTTAGAACCAGAAGCTCGGGGTTTCTCGAAAGGTCAAGCGATGATACATATGTCCCGTCGATGCTCAGCTGAATCAGGTCGGGGCATTGCGTGGGGTCGACTGCATACAGTGGCGTATTCTGTGCCACAAACATTTTCAATGCCGGATAGTTGGAAAGGGTGAACGAGTCGTCAATTTTTTTCGCGGAATAGCTTAAGTCCAGGTATATGAGTTCAGGAAGTTTCTTGTCCAGCACGAGGCTCTCGATGACGTTGTCCCTTAGATCGACATACTGGAGCTTGTCAAAGGGCGCCATGTCGATTGCCGGAAGCCTGTTGTGTGCCAGCATAAGCACCGAGAGATTGCTGAGCGGAGTGGCGTCGAATGAAGAGAGGTATAAGCCCTCCATGTCTACAAAGTCGATCAACTCGGCGTCACCGTAGACTGTGATGTCGCAGTCTTCGCCGATAGGCACCTCTATGAAAGAGGCCTGCGACGCGTCGGCGCCTGCGGTGACGTTGTACGTTTTGGATTCGATTCCATTGTTTACTGTAACGGTGGTCTCCTGCGAGGCCATGAGCCTGAAGGAAACCGCGGTGCCCCCCGCCTGGGAGTATGCCATGGTATGCATACTGATGATCGGCGACTGTTCCTGCGCTGCGGCTGCGGGAAATCCCGGCAGTGCCGCCGCTATGGCTATAAGAGCCGCGCCAATTGACGGACATAATTGTTTTGACATAAGTTTGGTTGTTAGAGTTATTTTTGAAGTATTGAAGCCATGCATGGCATGTCTTCGGGAGCAAAGTTAGATTAATGGAGGGAGAAATAGGAAAGAAAGAGCCGCTAAATACGTGCGGAATTATAAAATCAGACAATTTTCAAAGAAAACAGTACGTTTTCAGTAGCTCTCAGCATTCCTGATGCTCGGCCGCTCTTGCGATCGCGGCGTATCTGGAGGGAGCCACGCCGGTTATTTTCTTGAACACCGCGCTGAAGTGTGACCTGGATTTATATCCCACCATCTCGGCAATTGCGTCAAGAGTAAGCGTCTGAGCCGTCTCGTCGTCAATAAGAAGCTCACATGCTTTTCTTATCCTCGCCTCACCTATGAGGGTGTTGAAATTCTTCTTCAGTTTCGTGTTGATGACGTAGGATAGATAGGCCGGCTTGCATCCGGTGATTTCCGCGAGCCTGTCGAGAGTGAACTCGGAGGAGAACACCTCCTGGCTCTCTTCGGTGACATTCTTGATGCGTCTGATTGTCTCTATGATCTCCTCCTTGGTCAACGGCACTGCCTGTCGGTCGCGCGTCACGGTCTGTTGTGGAATAGGCTGGCCGGAGGAGGTGTCGGGTGTTACGGTTTCCGGTATGAGGGCTTTCAGTCTCTCGATTCTCTCCTCATAATCGAGCCGCAGCTGGCGGTCGATCCTCTGGCGCTCGTTGGCCTCCTCGTTTTTCAGCACCAGCTTTTTGTTGCGCGCGCCAAGGGAGTGGTTCTTGATCGCGAGGAAGATGAGAAGGGCTATGATTATCACGATTCCGATGACGAGGATGCGGATGAGCGTCATTCGGTGGGCATGGCGTATGTTGGCTTCCGCTATTCCTTTGTTGAGTTTGTCGATCTCATGTGCTGACTCAAGTTCCTTGATCTTGCTGAAGCTGCCTGCATCATACAGGGAGTCGCGGGTCTCGAGTTTCCTGAGTCGGAAATGGTTGGCGTGCGCAACGTCCCCGCTGCTTCGGAAACACTGCTCCAGCGACGCGTATATTTTCGGAAGCATATAGATTATACCTGAATCCTCCACTACCGTCTCAGCCAGCCTGAGCTTTTCTGCCGCCTTGTCATGCTCACCGGCCTGCATGAGCGCATAGGCCGTCATGATGTAGTGCACTACAAGATAGTGCGACTGGTCTATGTCGCTCTTCACCAGGGATGTCGCGTCGGTCAGGATGTCTGCGGCATCCTTATGGCGCTTGTCGAGCATTGCTTCGAGACCTTCCGCAAGCTTGTGGGAATAGGATGACAATACTGATGAGTCGACAGGAAGTGTAAGCTGGGATTTGAGCTGCTCCCTTACGCTGTCGAGACGGTGGTTAAAGACCGCTGTGCTCGCAAGATCGTTGAATATCTTGTTGACGGTAATTCTGTCTGTGCGTCTTTCCGACAGATTGTAGGCGTCCCTGTACATGGCCATGGAACGGTCGATGTCTCCGAAATCGTCGTAGATCTTTGCCAGATTGTCATATATCACAGGCAGGATTGTTGAGGCGTTCTCTTTTCTGGCGAGGTAAAGGGCCTTCGCGAGCCAGGGATAGGCCTGCTGTGGATTGTGGTTGTGGAAAATCAGAAATGACCCGATGTTGTTCATCGAGATTATGCAGTTCACCTTGTCTTTGAACGACAGGTCGTCGTTCAACATTCCGGCGGCCAGGTTGAAGAAAGCCTGTGCCGTCGGGATATCATCGGTCTTCAGACATTCATACCCCTTTACGCAAAGCTCAGAGGGTGTGAGCTTTGCGTATGTCCGATAAAAATCTGAATAATTGATCTCTTTTTCAGCAGCGTACGACTGCCGTGCCACTGAGAGGAGTATCAGCAGCATAATCAGAGACCAGGCGTGTCTCAGAAAAGAATCTAAGATCGGATTATGATATTTTTTCAAGTCTGCCAAGGGTAACTATTTGATTTCTATGGTCATGCCGTCGTAGCAGGGGAATATGTCGTCCGGTAGCGAGGCCGCGAGCTCGTCGTGCAGACCTGCCTCATGGTTGAAATGCGTGAAATAAGCTCTTTTCGGCTTGATATTCTCAACCAGTGCAATCGCTTCCCGTATATTCAGATGCGCGAAATGTTCCTTATGGCGCAATGCGTTTATTATCAGGGTGTCGAGCCCCCGCAGCTTCTCAAGTTCCTCTTCGGCAATTGTCTTTGCATCAGTGATATAAGCAAAATCCCCTATTCGGTAGCCGAATATTGGCAGCTTGCCGTGCATGACCTCTATCGGAATGATTTTCAGTCCATTGATGAAAAATGGAGAATTGTCGATGACACGCATGTCAAAAGCGGGAACCCCAGGGTAGAGGTGGTCGCGGAAGCAATAGTCAAGTCGTTTTCTCAAATCAGTGTCTACATCCTTCCTGACATAAATTGGGAGAGGTCCGTTGGCGCAGAAAGGGCGAAGGTCGTCGAAGCCGCCCACGTGGTCGTAATGGCTGTGAGTTACGAGAATGGCGTCAATCTTACCTATGTCGTTGGCGAGCGCCTGTGCCCTGAGGTCGGGAGATGCGTCTATCAGTATATCCATTCCTTGCGTCCTTACCATCACAGAGGCTCTGAGGCGTTTGTCACGGGTGTCGGCCGATCTGCATACCCGGCAACCGCACGCTATCTCCGGCACCCCCTTTGAGGTGCCGCTGCCGAGCACAGTCACCTTGACAGTGGAGTCTATATAGTTCACTTCCGGCTCCAGCCTGACTCCGAACTCGCGGTTGACGGTATCGATTACCCTGTCGGCAAGGCTCGTGACGTCGGCGGCGGTGGCGTCGCCACGGTTGGCGATGACAAGACACTGCCTGGGATATATGTATGCCCCGCCTGATTCAGCACCTTTCAAGCCGGCGTGCTCTATCAGCCATCCGGCCGCGAGCTTCACCCTTTTCTCCCCGGCGGGATAGAAGGGCACGTCGGGATGGCGGCTCAGAATCTCCTCCTCGAAATAATAGCGGCTCACAATCGGATTCTTGAAGAAGCTCCCGGCGTTTCCCGTCACGGCAGGGGCCGGCAGCTTCGAGTCTCGTATGCGGAGCACCTCATGCCTGACGTCTCCTATGGACGGACTGTGGCCGAGCGTCTCCCTGAGCCTGGCAAGAGGGCCGTATTCAAGCGAGCGCGCCTCTTCCGACGGCCTGAGGCGGAAGCTGACGCGGATCACGTAGTAGCGCCCCTTCCATTCATGCTTGAACCGGCTGTCGCGATAGGCGAAGCCGCATTCCCCGTTGGTGAATACCACCGTCTTGCGCGTCAGGGTGTCGAAGCATTCCACGTGATGGATCGCGTCCTTGGCCTCGACGCCATAGGCTCCGATGTTCTGTACGGCGGAGGCTCCTACCTCTCCCGGAATACCGGATAGATTCTCTATCCCTCCGAAACCGTTTTCCACGCATCGGGCCACAAAGCCGTCCCAGTTCTCGCCCGCGCCAGCTATGGCATAGACAGTTTCCTCGTCCTTGCGGTAGAACTTCACCCCCTTGATGGCGGAATGAAGCACCAGACCCTTGAAGTCGTTTACGAAAAGCAGATTGCTCCCGCCTCCGATATGCAGCACCTCGTTGTCGGAAAATTCCGGAGTGCGCGAAATCTTTGTGAGCATGTCGACGGAGTCATACTCCTTATATAAGGAGACTCTGGCCGGAATGCCGAATGTGGTGAGGGGAGCGAGGTCTTTGTTTATTTCGAAATTCATGTGACTTTTTATTTTTATTTCCGTCGTAGGTGGCGGCTGGAATTGTTTTGGGATGGTCAGCGTCTGAGATCGATTAGCACTCCGTCTTCAAAACGCAGGAAGACGTAGTTGCCGTTGTCGTAACGCCATATGTCGAGAGTCTGGCTCCAGTCGTGTCCGCTCGCCACGTCGGAAGGGTTGCCGAGAGAGAGGCGGCATTCCTCCTTGGTCATGCCTGGGCGCACGCGGCCATGTTGGATGAGGGTCCACACCTCGTCAGTGACCGACGGATAACGGGTGCGTGGGTCGGAAAGAGAGAATATGTTGGGAAACGAGCGGCTGTCGGAGGCGGTGTTGCCCAGATTCATGAACATCGACGCCACGTTGCCGGTGGCGTCATGGAAAATCACCTCGGCGGGAAACACAAGCGAGCCCGGAATGACAGAGTCGATGGTCACCGGCACGTATTTCGCCCCATCAGTCCTGTGTCCCTCCTTATTATACCATAACGATGAGCGTGTCCACAGGGATTTCCCTTTCATAAGGGAGTCGGCCTTCTGAATCATCGCCACGTCTATCATCATGGGGATGTCGGAGCTCACTACCTCGGCTGAGGCCTGCTCAACTGGTCTGGAGGTATCGAATTTCAATATCTTTCCATCGAGATCGAAATCGATGATCACCTTCAACGTGCCGTCGGGAGCGGTGGCCGTCTCCCAGCCTTTGTAAAGGAGTGTCTTTCCTCCGATGCCCAGGGATTCCGGATTGACGTCGAGATTCTCCTGCACGAATATGAGGGCAGTGCGGTCGGCGGCGGCGATGAATTCCTTTCCCGGCTCCCATCGGGCCAGGGGAAGGCCCTTGACGTCGGCCAGGAAAGTATCCTCCGGTGAGGGGGCGAGATTTTTTTTGTCCTGGCGCGACAGGTTGATTTTATTGGTGCCTTCCACCCCCGTAAAGCAGGAAGTCAGCCCCGTGGCAGCCATGAGCGCAATCAAGATATTGAGCCATAGATGGTTAGGGAGGTGTATGTGGCTGTTAGACGTATTCTTTTTCACAATTCTATAATGCTTGTATGTAGCACAGATAAGCGTGTCGCAGAAGATTTCAGTGCAAAATTAGCAAAAAAAATGAAAAAAAAGGGGAGAAAATTTGTGGTGTCAAAAAAAATGCCTAACTTTGCACTCGCAAAACGGAACAAGCGAGTTCTGAAGCGAAAAAGGCGGGATAGCTCAGTTGGTTAGAGCGTCGGATTCATAACCCGGAGGTC
>DKYZ01000023.1:9741-12784 GCA_002493515.1 Porphyromonadaceae bacterium UBA7087
GGCGGGATAGCTCAGTTGGTTAGAGCGTCGGATTCATAACCCGGAGGTCTCGAGTTCAATTCTCGATCCCGCTACAAAAGGATGTCGTCAAGGGCATCCTTTTTTTGTTAACTTTTTAACATTTCCGTTGTTTCTTAGAGAAAGAAGACACTACGATTATGGCGACGATGTATGAGACTATAATGGATCTTCCCTTGTTCAAAGGGGTGAGCAAGGATCTCGTTTCCTCGTTCCTGGAGAAGACCCAGCTGCGCTTTACCAATTACACCCAGGGAGACTGTATTGTCGGCGAAGGACAATCTTTTTCTTCCATAGGCTTCATTATAAAGGGAGAGGTGGTGACAGAGATCTCCAATCCTGAGGAGACTCTCAGGATATATGGTGTCTACGGGATGGGACGCGTAATCGGAGCCGACCGGCTGTACGGGATACTCAGGCAGTCGCCCTATAAGGTCACGGCCTTGTCGGAGGTCAGCGTGATGGAGTTCAGCAAGGAGCAGTATGTCAATCTTCTCTATTCCGACCCTATCTACATGCTCAACTTCTTCAATTACCTCTCATTGCGGGCGCAGCGGCCTCTTGACTCGCTGCGGCGGTTCGCCGGCGGCGGTCTGGCCTCGCATCTGGCGATGTGGGTCAATATAGCCACGGAGCCGGAGGCGCACTCCGTGGAGATAGAGATAGGGGAGGCGACACTCGCGGCGATGGCCGGCGGACGTGATTTCAATCTTGAGCTTCAGCGGCTTGTCGAGAATGGTATAATAGAGCTCAGAGACGGCAGGATTGTGGTCGTTGACCGCGATGCCCTGCTTGAGGCAGGGGAAATCCACTGAAATATTTTCGGAATTGTTTTCATTCCCTTTTAAGATTGGTGAGGATTTGGTAACTTTGCCGAATAAACGAAACCGATCTTAACGATGAAATCTCAAAAGACACTAAAGGTAAGGCTCGCGGCCCTCAATTTCCTGGAGTTCGCCGTCTGGGGCTCCTATCTCACCTCATTAGGCAACTTTCTGTTCAAAAACGGATTAGGCGACCAAATCGGCTGGTTTTACGCCATGCAGGGCATCGTGTCGCTTTTCATGCCCTCGGTGATAGGAATCATCGCCGACCGCTGGGTCCAGGCCCAGAGGATGCTGAGTCTGTGTCATCTCATAGCGGGGCTCTTCATGTTTGCCGCCGGCTTCTACTGCATGTCGGCCCCCTCGGTAGGGTTCGCGCCTCTGTTCATCCTGTATTCAATATCTGTGGCGTTCTTCATGCCCACTATCGGTCTTAACAATTCGGTGGCCTTCAATGCCCTGACCAAGGCCGGCCTGGATACGGTCAAGGCGTTTCCGCCCATACGGACGTTCGGGACAATCGGATTCATATGCGCCATGCTGTTTGTGAATTTCGCCGGACCGGAAGACGCCAAGTTCCAGACCACATACATGCAGCTTGTCGTTTCAGGTGCCATAAGTATGGTGATGATGGTGTATGCCCTTACGATGCCGGCGTGTCCGGTAAATACGGCTCCGGCGTCCGGCTCCGTCGTCGACCGTCTCGGGCTGAACGCCTTTTCCCTGTTAAAGCAGAAAAAGATGGCCGTCTTCTTCATATTCAGCATGATGCTCGGAGTGTCGCTCCAGATCACAAACGGCTATGCGAACCCATACATAACTTTCTTCAAGGAGATTCCGCAGTATGCCGACGCCTGGGCCGCGCGCAATGCCAATGCGCTGATATCGCTGTCGCAGATAAGCGAGACCCTCTGCATACTCCTCATCCCGTTCTGTCTGAAGCGTTTCGGAATCAAGGGGGTGATGCTGATGTCGATGTTCGCGTGGGTGATGAGATTCGGTTTCTTCAGTATCGGAAATCCCGGCGACGGGCTGTGGCTTATGGTCCTGAGCTGTATTGTATATGGAATAGCGTTCGATTTCTTCAATGTCAGCGGCGGACTGTATGTCGACAAGGAGACGCATCCCTCGATGCGCAGCAGTGCCCAGGGGCTGTTCATGATAATGACCAACGGATTCGGAGCGACAATAGGCACTCTCTGCGCGATGGCGGTGGTCAACCACAATGTGGTGGCGTCGGATTCCGTTGAGGTCCAGCTTAACGGCTGGAGGGTATCGTGGGCGATATTCGCGGCATACGCGCTCGTGGTGGCTCTGTTGTTCTGGGTCATATTCCATGATGACCGCAGGGATGATGGGGCGGCGTCCATTAAGGAGATAAAGGAGGATACGTCGGTAGATGGCGCGGGATTCATAGAGGAGAAAGGGAGCCTGTCATGATACGTTTCTATTCGCCCGACGTTGAGGAGACGGGGATGCTGCCCGAAGGGGAGTCGGCACATTGCTGCCGCGTCCTGAGGATGGCTGCCGGAGATGAGCTGGAGGTCACCGACGGGAAGGGGGCTCTATATAGATGCCGCCTGGCCGATGCCAATCCGAAAGGGGCTTATGTGGAGGTTGTCTCCAGGGAAGTGGTGGAGAGGGAATGGAGACCGCGGATAACCCTGGCCATAGCCCCGACGAAAAATGCTGACCGGATGGAATGGCTCGTGGAGAAGGTCGTTGAAATGGGTGTGGATGAGATTGTCCTGCTCGCGTGTCGCCATAGCGAGCGCAGGAAGATGCGTCTTGACAGGCTTGACAAGATAATCATATCAGCCATGAAGCAGAGTCTCAAATGCGTGTTGCCAACGCTGCGTGGTCTGGTGGATATGGAGGATTTCCTTATGGAAGAGAGGGGTGGCCGGAAATATATGGGATATTGCGCCGATGATTTCGAGCGGCTTGATTTCTCGCGGGAGTATGACGGGGTTTCCGACGTGACCATCCTCATAGGTCCGGAGGGGGATTTCGCCCCGGAGGAGGTGGCGGCTGCCGTGAAGTCGGGATTTGTACCCGTGACGTTCGGAAAGAGCCGTTTGCGCACGGAGACAGCCGGAATGTATGGCGTGGCTGCCGCCCATACCCTTATGATGCAGCAATCCTGATTTAGTTTAGATAACAATATTATAAATATTATATAAGATTTATAAGATTTATAA
>DKYZ01000091.1 GCA_002493515.1 Porphyromonadaceae bacterium UBA7087
TAAATTTGTGACAAAATGATTTTTCGACCTCCAACTCTTTGAATATCAACTAAATCAACAAATGTTAAAATATATTTCGATATGTTAAACCAAGGAAACAAATCGGCGCGATAAGAGGGTACCCGTCCGCTTTTTTTCAGAAATAAAATCGGTCGAGGAGCCCGGCTCTCATGAGCACAGTGCGCCTCGACCGTTATCCGACCGAAGTCTTTTCACATTATAATATAGTGTCAGTCGTCGATACGCAGGAATTTTCCCGACCTGTCGAATTTAAGGTCTACGCCATTCGACAGCTGAATCTCATAGTCCTTACGGTTCACCTCGAGCCCTACAATCTTCTGTCCCTTGAAATTCTTGGCCACATAATCCCTTATGGGCTTAAGAACCAGGGCATCCGGCACGGCTGAGGAACCGCAGTCTACCTCCTTTATATTGCCGTCCTTGTCGAAATCGATCTCTGTACCGTTCTCCAGGACCACATCATAATCGGTGTCGAAGACATCCTTGTCGATCTTGATGTGGTTCACCTGAGTCTTAGGGAAATATTTGGCCAACGCAGTCTGGGCAGCCTGCGGCAGCGCTTTCACGTCTGTCGTCACCCGGTCACGCGCGGCTACCGCCCCAACCGACAGAACCAGGGCGGCGAACAATAAAAGTAGCTTCTTCATATCAAACAGTATTAAAATTGATTGTTTCGGTTAAAACGCCTGAACACACAAAAAAGTTTAGAGGGCTCATCAAGCCTCCCGGCCGAAAACAATAGCCGGAATGGCATATCAACCCGAGGCGAACAAAAAAGGCCGGACAGAAAAAAATCCGTCCGGCCGAATGTCTTCTGAAAGAGAATCCCAAGCCTGGGCTTAATGATAGTCTTTGAGGATTTCACGGAGCTTCTTTCGGGTCAGGAAGATCCGGCTTTTCACGGTTCCCAGCGGGGTGCCGAGCTTTTCTGCAATCTCCTCATACTTGTAGCCGGCCACATGCATGGAGAACGGCTCCCGGTAATCTTTCGGGAATTTTGCGATCACGTCGGATATTTCATTGTACGTGAACGCGCCGTCGGGGCTTCCGATGCCTGAATCCTGCGACAGGTTGAGATGGTAGAGGTCTTCCGATGTGTCGATGACGGTATTCTCACGGACGTTCTTGCGGTAGTTGTTGATGAAAATGTTACGCATGATCGTGAGCATCCAGCCCTTGAAGTTGGCGTTGTCAACGAACTTCTCCTCATTGTTGAGGGCTTTCAGGGTAGTGTCCTGCACCAAGTCTTGAGCTTCATCCTTGTTAAGGGTAAGTTTGAGCGCGAAAGAAAGAAGATTGCTCTGCATTCCAAGCACTGAGGTCTTGAATGTTGATTTGCTGCTCATGGATGAACTTAATTAGGGTGTAAAAAATTTTGTTTGTTGTTTAATTGTCTATATTTATAGCGCAAAGGTAAACCAAAAAAACGATACCCGCAAACAAATCCCTATAAAAAATCAGATTTCCCCCGAAATTTATTTGTCCTCGTCAATCTGCTCCACCTTTATGAGCTCTATGCGGGTGGCCGACATCTTGACCACCGTGAAGCGCAGCGCCCCTATCACGAAGGTGTCGCCCTGGGCCGGAAGCTGCTCGAGGTTTTCCAGGATATACCCGGCCAGGGTGTGATAATCCTCGCTCTCCCTGAGCCCGAGACCGTATTCCTCGTTGATGTTCTCGATCTCGGCACGACCTGAAAACTCATACAGGCCCTCCCCGAGCTTTCTTCCAAGCATCCGCTTCTTGTCATGCTCATCCTCTATCTCGCCGAAAATCTCCTCCACGAGATCCTCCAGGGTCACAAGGCCGGACGTGCCTCCGAACTCATCCACCACTATCGCAAGCGATCTCTTCTCAGCCAGCATCCGGGCCATCATCTTGTTGGCAAGCATGGTGGGAGGTGTGAAAATCACCGGCTTCAGCTTGCGCGTCCAGTCGGCAGTGACGTTAAACAGCTCGGATATGTGGATATACCCCACCACATCGTCGATATCCTCCTTATAGACCACGATCTTCGACAGCCCCGTGGCTATGAAGAGGCTAATGAGCTCGTCGCGCGAGGTAGCCTTAATGTCCACGGCCACGATCTCGTTGCGCGGAATCATGCAGTCGGCTATCTGTGTATCCTTGAAATCTATGGCATTGCGGAAAATCTTGACCTCGTTCTCCACATTCTTGCGGGCATCCTTCTCCTCAAGCTGATGCTGGAGATAATCATCGAGCTCATCCATGGTGAGACGTGTCTCCGGCTCCGAACCATCCTTGATCCCGAAAAGCATCATCAGCCCTTTCGATATCCATGACACAAGCAGCGATACCGGATACAGGATAAGATATATCAGATAGATGGGAATCGCTATACCGCGCATCATCAGGTTGGGATTGATGCGGAAAGTTGTCTTAGGCAGGAATTCCCCCGTGATGAGAATCACCCCCGTCGAGAGAACCGTGTTTGCGACAAGCACAAGGGCCTCGTTGTGGAAAAGGCTGTCGAGAAGGGGATTCACGATGATGGAGAACGTGATGCCATATATTACCAGCACCACGTTGTTGCCCACGAGCAGGGTCGAGATGAACATATCCTCATGACGGGAAAAGCCCTTTATGATCTTGTCGACGATACCTCCCCGGGCACCGTCGATCTCCATACGGACCTTGCTGCTCTGCACGAACGCAATCTCGGTGCCTGAAAAGAGGCCGGAGAATATTATTGCGATCAAAGTTATTATTATGGCTGTGGCGAGTGACATTTATTATAGTGATTAACGATTAACGACTAACGATTGGTGATTGACACGTCAGGGGAGGGAGTCATTGCCCCTCAGAGGGGCCATCGACGACATCGGAGCCCTGCGCGAGGAGGGAGGCGAGGCCGAGGGAGCAACGGAATCCGGGGATGACGGGCCCATCGCATCGCGGTCCACAGGGAAAATGCCCTGCGGGCGAAGGACGCGGTAGACCGTCAGCTGCTCGTTGGACACAAAGCCGGTCCCCTCAAGCACATGGTCGGCGTTTTCTATATGAACAAACGTATCGCTGTAAATTTCATGGCGACGCTGGTCCCAGAACAGCCGCTGGGAGAGAAAAAGATCGCGCGGGGCCTTTCTCATCTCCACATTTCCCTCCAGCCGCCACAGGCGCTCCATCTTGAAATAGCGCGCGGAATCGGCGGCGACTGTGGCTATGACATTGAATTTCCGGTCATATTTCCTGAGATAGAGACCCTCGGGGAAATGCCAGTAAGGGGTGTCCGCCTCGTCGTAGACATACCATACTGGAGCCACTATCTTATATTGCGTCACTCCGGAATCGGAAATAAGCGTCGAGACGTTGCGAGTGAACATAGTAGGCATCTTCTCGGGATGCAACCGCGAGGAGATGTCGACTTTCCGCTCCTCCCGGCAGCTCCATAGAGCCAGGACACAGACCGCCGAAACCACGAAATACGGAAGACGCCTCATCGTCACCTGATCTTACGCTGCCAGAACCAGAGTTCGTTGAAGTTCACACCAAGCGTGACATTGAGATAATTTTCCGATATGAGCTTTTGCGGACTCGCAAGCCTCCTCTTCCACTCCACACCGAGGTTGATTATGGTCTTTCCCTCGATTGTCGGGAATCCGAAACCGGCCGTCACGCCGTATTCCTTTATCTGGTTGCCGTTGATGTTCAGATAGTCGCGGGTGTAATAACCACCCAGGCGGTATGCAATCCTCTGCAGATACGAGCCGCGCAGACGGGGGACATACTCAACACCCGCGCCAATGCGGTAACGGTCGTTGAAATCCATTCCCTTGAAAAGTATCTCGTCAGGATGCTTGTCGCTGTAGAGAGGGGAGTAAGTGGCTTTCGACCACTGCTGCCATATGAAATCCACCTCACCACTCAGACGGTATCCCCTCTCATATGTGTATGACACACCCGCACCCCACGACATCGGGGTGTAGTATTTGTCCTTAAGCTTCATATATCCCAGGGTATCGGCCTTCGAGTCAGCAGTCAGCTCCTGGATAGCCGCCCACGAGCTGCCATGAAGGGATTTCTTTGGCGACCACGTAAGACCCACGCCGACCTTATGGAATTTGGAAATCCGCTTGTTATATTGCAGGCCTACGTTGATATCCCAGTCTCTTATCTGCATCACATGCTCGAAAAGGGTCTGAGAGGCGGTGGAAGAGGGTATGGAGTACACGTCGTTGGTGATGGTTCCGAAATTATAGCTCACATTGACGCCAAGCGAGAACCCGGCATACTTTCCGGCAAGTCCGAGATAGGCCATGTTGATGCCGCCGGAGCCCTGGTTTTCCATCGCGCCGTGCTTTATCTCGTTGCCGAAGGCGTATCCCACTGATGAATACGGCAGCATTCCTATCGAGCCGCCCATGAACTTACAGATCGGGAACTGCATCGTGATATAGTCGAGGCCGCCGCCTGTGGAATGGTCTTTCTTGTCGCCCTCCTTCTGCCAGAGCATCGTAACGTCCGCGCCTATGTCGAAAAGGAACGTCAGGGAATCAATGGCGGCGTATGACGCCGGATTCATGACATTGATCTGCCTTCCTGAACTCATGGCCACGCCGACGCCTCCCATCTGCCTCTGCATGGAGGTGGCCCGGTCGCCGAGTATGCCGTAGCCGTACATCGAATACGGTGTCGTGACATTCTGAGCCTCGGCTGCAGCTCCGGAAAGCATAATTCCGGCCAATACACACGCTATCTTAAGTTTCGTCTTCACTTTTGCTTTAGGTTATAATTATATATTGCATTGAGCCCCAGGCCTACAAGCTCCGGAACCACATGACATTCAAACTCTTGCCCCGCAACCACATGCTCCACCAGGGAAGCGTCGCCCCCGGTGATGAACACAACTGGGCGTTCACCCGACATACGCTCCACCGAGCGCGCCGTGTCGGCCACCAGCGCCCCTACCCCTCTGACCACTCCACAGCGAATGGCTGTCTCCGTGTCAACTCCCCATGACGGCAGCTCCCCTTCAGGCTCGACCTGAGGAAGACGGCTGGTGTGACGGTGGAGAGCATCAAGCTGCATCCCTATGCCCGGGGCTATGTCTCCTCCGGCATACTCCCCGCTGCAGCTTACCACATCAACAGTGACTGCCGTGCCGGCGTCAACCACCACAAGCCATTTCCCCGGCTCCAGGGCGGCAGCCCCGACGGCCGCGCAGACACGGTCAACACCGAGTGTGGCCGGAGTGCGGTATGACACCTTTATGGGAAGCGCCACAGAATTATCCACCATCATAATCCCGGTCGCCACATAGGGACGGAGCGTATCGGCAAGCGCCGCTGCCCCCTCGCCCACGCTGCTCATCGCCGCGCCGTCAATTCGGCGCCCATGCAGAAACGCCCGTATCGAGTCTGCGTCTCCGGAGCTGAATCTTGATGAGTCAACCATCCGGCCGCAAGACCACAACGAGAGCTTCACCGAGCTGTTGCCAATATCAGCGGCAAGAAACAGCCCTCCGGAATCAAAAGATATCCTGTCGACACTCATTGACTTTTATTTTCAGGGTTTTCTACTTTCAGGGTTTCTATTTTTCAGTTCCGCTGTCGGAGGAACCATCTTTTTTCACTCTGTAAACTATCAGCCAGGAGGCGATGATCTGAATGAACGCACCGGCGAGGGTGAACATCACCGTCTCCCTCATCAGCGCAAGCAGGCCACCCGAGGCGCCGAGCCTGTCTTCCTGCACAAACCAGAAGACGGCTCCCGCCATGAAGGCGACTCCGGCCCAGAACTCCATCCGGCGCAGGCGCTTCACACGCGCCGAGTCCCGAGGGTCGCGGGCACCTACGACCCGGGCTATGACATAGACCAGGGCACCTGCCGAATATACCCATTTGAACGCTCTCAGAATGCTGAAATCGCCCGGCGACACGAAAGGCGCCACCAGGGCCACACATATAAGGAGCAGACCGAATGTAGCGGTGCCCTCCATAGCCTTACGACGCTTCTCCAGCTTCGTGGCAGTGATATCATCTGTTGTTTTCCTTACTGACATATGCAGTGATATTTCTTATCCGGGACAAACCGGAAATCCGACTCCGCTGACCCAGAAATCATTCTTCACTCCTTAATATATAAACGTCTTCCGTAGGACGCTGCATATGATACTGCTCCCTGGCGATGTGCTCCAGGTCGCGGGTGCCAAATTCAAGCGATTCCCTGCGGGCACGGAAATAAGCGGCCGAATCACGACATTCCTTGATCTGCTCCGACAGACGGTTGATTTCCCGCTCATACTCCATGTTGAGCGAGATCGACGTGTCTTCGTTGAATACAAGCAACAGCACCATCAGCGACGCTATCACCATCATGGGAAGATGAGAACGACGCCGAACCCATAGATTCGCCTTCTTTATATTCCGTTTGTCCATTTTAGTTACCGTCAGATTCATTTCGCGCCGCAAAAACCCGATTCTCTATCGGCAGGCCCGCGGGAGTCAGACTGAATCCGTGCTTAGATTGCGCAAAATTAATGAAAAAAGAAGACATTGGGACATCATACGCCTACAAAAATACACTCCGGGCAACGATGCCTGTGCCCCCAATGACGCCTCTCTCCTTGTAAAGGAGAGAGAATTATTTATGCAAAGCTCTGATTAAAGGACACTTATGGACAAGAGAAAGTATAAAAACAATCAAAATGTGAAAAAAGATTAAAAAAAGCGATATCCCAACGATAGATTTTCCTCCGACATTGTTATAAAATTGAAAGAGGATAAAAATTATCCTCTCACCACTAAACACTATACGACTATGGCAGACTCCTCAACATTCAAAAAACGCCTGGTGGGCCTTCAGAGCAACCTGCTCAACTTCGCCTATCAGCTTACCACGAACCGCGAAGCGGCTCAGGATCTCGTGCAGGACACCACCCTCAAGGTGCTTGACAACGAATCCAAATACGTAGACAACGTCAACTTCAAGGGATGGGTCTTCACTATCATGCGCAACATCTTCATCAACAATTACCGCCGCCAGGTGAGAAGCGCGACAGTGATTGACACGACTGAAGACCTCTATCACCTGAACCTCTCGCAGGAGTCAGGCCTTACCTCTCCCGAGGGAAGTTTCGCCACCAAGGAGATTTCCAAAGCCATCAGCAACTTCACCGACGAGTATAAGGTGCCTTTCTCGATGTATATCTCAGGATATAAATACAGCGAAATTGCCGAAAAGATGGGATTGCCGCTGGGAACAGTGAAAAGCCGCATCTTCTTCGCCCGCAAGCGTCTCCAGAACCTGCTCAAGGACTACCGTTGACGGCTTCCCTTTCTGCCATAGACAGCCGCACAGACCTACATGCCGCTATGCGGGACCGAATCAGACCGAATCAAAGAGAAGATAAGTAGGATAATTTATAGATAAATATAACCAGGTCCAAGTGCGAACACGGATGTCACCCTGCCGGGAGACATCCGTTTTTCGTATCAGAGCCATCAGGGGGCGCCTGCTCCGCGCCACTGCAGCTGAGGCATTCTGCTTCCTAATCGAGAAGGTCGGGGCGCAGGCGGCGGGTCCTCTCAAGCGCCTGCTCATGACGCCATTCGGAAATCCTGGCCTCATGGCCTGACAAAAGGATTTCCGGCACTGTCCAGCCGTTGTAATCCGCCGGACGTGTATAGACAGGGGGAGCAAGCAGATTGTCCTGGAAAGAGTCGGAAAGGGCGCTCTGCTCGTCGCCTATCGCCCCGGGTATGAGCCTCACGACGGCATCGGCTATGACCGCGGCCGGCAGCTCACCCCCCGTAAGCACATAGTCGCCGATGGATATCTCCATCGTCACAAGGTGTTCCCGGATGCGGTAATCGACCCCCTTGTAGTGGCCGCACAATATTATGATATTCTCCATCATCGACAGCCTGTTGGCCAGAGGCTGTGTCAACGTCTGCCCGTCGGGGGAGGTGAATATCACCTCGTCATATCTCCGCTGCGACTTGAGCTCGGAAATGCACGCGTCGACCGGCTGCACCTTCATCACCATGCCGGCCTCTCCGCCGAAGGGATAATCGTCTACCTTCCTGTGACGGTCTGTGGTATAGTCACGCAGATTGTGCACAACAATCTCTGCAAGCCCCTTGTCCTGGGCACGCTTCAGTATCGAGCACCCGAGCGGAGACTCGAGCATTTCAGGGAGCACGGTCAGAATATCGATTCTCATGATAAAAAAGAATTGTTTCGGATTGCAAAATTAAATAAAAAAACGGAAACCCCGACGACCTGCGCCGCCGGGGTTTCTATCATAATAACAGATGAATGCAAACCGGAAATCAGTCGATCTCCTCGTCAGCCTCGTAACCGCCCATCTCGCGGATGGCGTTCTTGAGCATGACATACTGCTGGAAGAGGTGGTTTACAGGCACCTCGTCTTTCGTATAGTCGTGCATCGGGCTCTTG
>DKYZ01000090.1 GCA_002493515.1 Porphyromonadaceae bacterium UBA7087
CAAGAAAAATGTCATGTGCTATGGGATACCCTGCAAAGTTATGAACATTTCGCTCTCGGCTGTCAGTAAGATCAATCGTTCGACAAACGATAAATCCGAAACTTAAACAAGAATGCTATTCCACCATGTAGCTGTCGACAGTGCCGGTGGATTTCGAGAAACCGATGCCGACACGGTATAGACGGCAAGTGTCGGCAGCGAACGGGGAGGCGTAATGTTTCTCCTCTATCTGCCGCATAGCATCCTCGGCCGTGCCGTTCAGCTTGAGCTCGATGACATAGATATAATCCCCGGTCTTGACAACAGCGTCAATGAATCCCTCCGACGTGTTGTACTCCACGTCGATGTCGAGCCCTATCAGCGACAGGATGCAGTAGAACACCGTGTGGTAATAGTTCTCGTATTTCCCTATACGGCTGCGCAGTTTCGACGGTATGCCCGATAGATAGGCGCTCAGCTCGGCAATGAACCGCTCCGGATCTCCTTTATCAAGGCTCATGCGCATATCGCCAACATTAAGCATGGCATCACGACGGTCCGGAACATACATGCCGAGAATATTGCTCAATATCCCCATCTCAACTTCCCGGTTGGGATAACCAAGCCTGTATGAACGGGGCGACCGGTCGTAATCCTTGATCGTCAGATAGCCGGTCTGAAAAAAAAGAGAAACCTCATCCGGATTGTACACCGACAGGCTGTCAAGCCGCATCTCTGTTATACGCTCGCTGGTGAGCCTGGCAAGGTCATAATCGCTGTCTCGCAATAACCGGGTCAGCAGAGAAGGCAGTCCGGTGTTGCACCAGAAAAGACGTATCTCGCAGTCGGATAATGCATTGAGGACACTGTAGGGATTATAGACATCCAGAAGGTTGCGGGAGAAATGGTAACCGTCGTAATAAAATTTCAGCTGACGGAAGGCCTCATCGGTATCCCAACCCTCCTCTTCCGCCAACCTGGCTACTCCCGGAGCCAGACAGCCGTGAAGCTCAGACTCCGTTATACCGCAGACTCCGGCATACCGGTTGTTGAATGTTATGTCCTTGAGGTTGTTGAGACCGCTGAAGACAGAAACTTTTCCGAATTTGGTGACTCCGGTCAGCATACAGAACTGGATATGGCTCTCCATCGCCTTGAGAACCGAGTAAAATCCGTGAAGCTGGTCGCGGTAAAGCTCGAAAAGCTCCGGCTTGTCGATTGCTGCCGACAGCGGACTGTCGTACTCGTCGATGAGAATCACGACCTTGCTGCCATGAGACTTCTCCTTTGCCAAAATCACATCCTCGAAACGCTTGGAAAGCGTAGGTTTCAAGTCGGTGATTCCGCACTCCCCCTCCCAGCGGCTCAATATCGATGAAAGGGCGTTGACGAGGGAATCACGCTCGTTGTATATGTCCGCACTCAGGTCAAGACGCAATACGGGGTGAATTTTCCATTCCCCGGGCTGGAGCCTGTCGATGGCCAGACCCTTGAAAAGCTCCCGCCTCCCCTCGAAATAAGCCTTTATCGTCGAGATAAGCAGGCTCTTGCCGAAACGCCTCGGGCGTCCCAGAAAATAATAACCAGGCTTGCTCACAAGACGGTATACATATTCCGTCTTGTCAACATATACAAAATCATTTTCCCGGATTGTCCTGAAATCGGCCAGACTGACCGGGTATCTCTGCTCCTCCATACTTTCCATTCTTTTTGGTGTCAACATGCAAAGATAACAATTATTTCTCAACTTGACGTTTTTTTTCCGAATTACGCGGATTTTCAGTAATTTTGCAGTCTATTCACAAGAAGTCACACTATGGCAGCAACACTAACAACAACTGATTTCAAATTCAACGGCCAGGAGTCGTTGTATCATGGCAAAGTCCGCGACGTCTATGACATCGACGGCAAATATCTGGTGATGGTCGCCACCGACCGTATCTCGGCATTTGACGTAATCCTTCCCAAAGGCATTCCCTACAAGGGACAGGTGCTCAACCAGATAGCGGCATACTTCCTTGACGCTACAAAAGACATCGTGCCCAACTGGAAAGTGGCCGTGCCAGACCCGATGGTCACCGTAGGCGTGAAATGCCAGCCCCTCAAGATCGAGATGATAGTACGCGGCTATCTCGCCGGGTCCGCCTGGCGCGAATATAAGGCCGGCGCACGCTCCATATGCGGCGTGACACTGCCCGAAGGCCTCCGGGAGAACCAGAAACTCCCCTCCCCAATCCTCACCCCGACCACCAAAGCCGACGAAGGCCACGACGAGAATATCTCACGCGAAGAGATTATCTCACGCGGAATAGTGGCGGAGGATATATACTCACAAGTGGAGAAATACGCCCTCGCCCTCTTCGCACGCGGCTCCGAGATGGCTGCCAAACGCGGTCTGATACTCGTTGACACCAAATATGAGTTCGGCATCCACGACGGAAAGGTGATCCTCATCGACGAGATACACACCCCTGACTCATCGCGTTATTTCTACGCAGAAGGATATGAGGAGCGCTTCGCCAAAGGCGAGGAGCAGCGTCAGCTCAGCAAGGAGTTCGTGCGCCAGTGGCTCATAGCAAACGGCTTCATGGGGAAACCCGGACAGAAAGTGCCGGAAATGACCCCGCAGTATTGCGACGAGGTAAGCAAGCGCTACATCGAGCTGTATGAGCATATCGTGGGAGAGAAATTCATTCCCGCCGACGAGAGCGACCTCGACCGTCGGATCTACGACAACGTCGCCGCCTGCCTCACCACCCTTTGAGCCCCACTGGCCCTCATGAGACAGACAGGTTGTTGACAACCTGTTGATAAAGTCTGCAAACATCTGGTTTGCAGATTTTTATTTTGTACATATCTTCAACATGCCGTTATTTTCCGCAACTAAAGCCGCCACACAATGTTATATCATAAAATTCATATTGCTCATGTTCCACGATATTCTATTTCTATTAATCGGGCTTGTACTCATAATAGCCGGCGGCGACTACCTCACCGACGGAGCCGAGGCAATAGCCCGGCGCTTCAAGATCTCAAATGTAGTGATCGGACTGACGGTGGTGGCGTTCGGCTCATCCACCCCCGATTTCGTCGTGGCCCTGATGTCCACTCTCGAGGGTAAAGCTTCTCTCGGCATAGGCGATATAGTCGGAGCCAACATCTTTGACCTTCTCCTTGTGGTGGGCATCATGGCAATCGTCACCCCGATACCGGCAAGCCGGGGAATGAGAGTGAAGGAACTGCCCATGCTCGTGCTCTCATCCATAGCCCTGTTCATCTGCGGCGACGACACCCTCATCGACCGATGGAACACTGACCTTATATCCCGCACCGACGGTCTGCTGCTCATAGCATTCTTCATAATATATATGCGCTATACCCTCTCCATGGCCCATGAGCAGAACCTTACGCCGGCTTCCGCCGCCCCGACAATGTCGGCCGGGGCGACAGCCATACCGGTCATCACATCCACTCCGCCCCCGGCCAACGGCGCCAAAACACAGCAACCCTCGATTAAGGAAGAAATACAGCGCCTCAGGGCATTCACCCTCATACGCAGGCTTGCGCCTCCAAAGGACATGTCGCCCCTCATTGCCTCCATATGCATCATAGGAGGCCTTGCGGCTCTCGTAATCGGAGGAAACTGGATTGTGGACGGCGCGTCCGGAATCGCCCTCAAGGCAGGACTGTCGCAGTCGCTTGTCGGCCTCACGATCGTAGCGGTCGGAAGCTCAGTGCCCGATCTCGCCACCTCCCTGATCGCAGCCTTGAAGAAACAGACCGGAATCGCATTGGGAAATGTCGTGGGTGCCTGCGTGTTCAACGTCTTCTTCATCATCGGCGTCTGTTCCTCGATCCGTCCCATACATCCCGACAACATCACATTCGTAGACTACGGGACACTCGTGGCGGCATCGCTGCTGCTCTTCATCTTCGGCTGCATGACCAGACGCCGCGCCATAGTGCGCTGGCAAGGCATACTGCTGACCCTGGCATACTGCGCGTATCTCGCCTATCTGGTGATATTCAAGGCATAATAGATAATCCAGTGTATCAAAAACAGGTGTCCGTCCCTTTCAGAGGCGGACACCGAATTGCGATATGGAGTTTTTTTGACTAACTTTGCAGTCAGATTCCACACATTAAACGCAATCCCACATGACAGCATCCGCATCAACCGACCGCCTGAAAGAACTTGGGTCCGCCCGCCTCGGGCCCCTCCTGTTGAAATACAGCCTGCCCGCAGTGGTGGGCACGGTCGTGATGTCGATTTACAACATCATCGACTCCATAGTGATAGGCCACGCCATTCCCGATCCCAACGTGGTAAGCGGCATCGCGGTCACATTCCCGGTGATGAATATCGCGACAGCCTTCGGCATGCTCATAGGAGCCGGATGCGCCACACGAATCAGCATCGTGATGGGACAGAGCAACAAGCCCCTCGCCGAGCTGATTCTCGGCAACTCGGTGATGCTGACCCTTATAATCGGCATTTTCTACATATCCCTCTTCACAATATTCCTCGACCCCATCCTGTATATGTTCGGAGCCTCCCACAACTCGCTCCCTTATGCACGTGAGTTCCTGCTTTGGGTGCTTCCGGGAATGGTGCTGATGAACCTCACATTCTCCTACAACAATGTGATGCGGGCCACAGGCTACCCGAAGAAAGCGATGGCCACCAACCTCATAGGCGCAGGAATGAATGTCGTTCTGGCCCCCCTCTTCCTCTTCGGATTCCACTGGGGGATACGCGGAGCCGCAATCGCCACCGACATTTCCATGATCGTGACGGCCTTCTTCGTGATGCGTCATTTCTTCCAGAAAGAGAGCGAGCTGCATTTCGTCAGAGGGACGTTCCATTTCGACTGGCCCGTGATAAAATCCGTACTCTACATAGGTATGGCTCCATTCCTGATAAACGTTGCCGGAGCCGGAATCAACGCGATTGTCAACAATTCCTTGCTGAAATACGGAGGCGACAACGCCATCGCGGCGGTAGTGGTATTCAACCGCTATGTGACGGTCTTCGTGATGATCGTGATTGGAATCTGCCAGGGAATGCAGCCGATACTGGGCTACAATTATGGTGCGAGACGGCTCAACCGTCTGTTCGGCACCCTCCGCCTGGCAGCCGGAACCGCCCTGGTAATCACAACTCTCGGCAGCATACTCGGAGCCATATCGCCGAGAGCCATCGCCTCTATGTTCATGACCGACGAAGGACAGATAGAATGCGCCATCATCTGCCTGCGGATCACCACCATGGGTTTCTGGATGGTCGGGTTCCAGATCGTGGGCACCAACTTCTTCCAGTCGCTCGGCATGGCGGGCAAAGCCGTCTTCCTCTCGCTGACACGCCAGATAATATTCATGATTCCGCTATTAGTGCTCCTTCCTCCGCATTTCGGCCTTAACGGAGTATGGGCCGCCTACCCCATCAGCGACTGCGTGGCAACGGTGGTGACAACCCTGATGCTCCTATGGCAGATCCGCAAAATCAAAGCCGAGACATTGCGAGCATGCGGTCAATGACACGGCGGTCGTTGCAGAGACGGGGCACCTTTCTCTGCCCCCCAAGCTTGTGGTTTCCCGCCTCTCCCAGCCATCTGTCGAACAGCCCGGCGGGAGCTGTGATTACCTCAGGGGGATCAAGAAATATCGTATGCGATCGTTTAGCCTGGTAGTCGGAATTCAGTTTCTGAAGCTCTCCGTCAAGAATTGCGGCAAAGGCCTTCACATCTTCCGGAGCCTTCTCCCATTCCACCAACCATTGGTGACGCCCTCTCCTGCCATTCTCGGAATAGACCGGAGCAGCGGTATAGTTGCGCAGTGACGCTCCCGTGGCGTCGCATGCCGCGGCCATGGCCCGCTCGGCGTTGTCCTCCATAAGCTCCTCGCCAAAGGCATTGATGAAACTCTTCGTGCGCCCGGCAATGGTGATCTTCACAGGCGCCACGCTCTCCACCCTCACCGTGTCGCCGAGGCGATAACGCCAGAGCCCGTTGCTTGACGTGACTATCAGCTCGTATACACGCCCTTTCTCCAGCTCCCATATGGGCCGCGGACCGCGTACAGCCCCGTCGACCGGTATGAACTCGTAAAACACGTCGCTGTCTATGGTCAGAAGCATGGCGGGATCATTGAAATCATTCTGAACCGCAAAAAATCCCTCCGACGCATTATACGTCTCAAGGAAATGCATCTTGCCCGGGTCCGTCAGCCTTCGGTATTCCTCACGATACGGCTTGAAGGATATGCCTCCGTGGAAAAACACCTCCAGGTTCGGCCAGACATCACAGATTCTGTCTGCTTCCTTCATCTTCATGACCTCGCGTATCACAGTGAGAAACCATGACGGGACGCCAGAGATATTGGTGATGTTCTCATCCATGGCCTTGCGGGCGAGCAAGGGAAGCTTTTTCTCCCAGTCGGGCAGCAGCGCGGTCTTCTTATCGGGCACTCTCACGAGATTCGCAAGGGGATTGATACGCTCTATCAGCGTCGCGCTGAGGTCGCCAACACGCACTCCGCGCGCATGGGTCTTCAGCTCGGAGGCGAATGAGCCGCCGAGTATAAACCCCTTCCCGGCGAACAGCCGGCTTCCGGAGACCTGGCGCAGATAATGTGCCACGGGATCCTTCGCCCCCCGGTAATGGTTGCCCCGCAGCCCCTCTTCGGTGATGGGGACGTATTTAGACTTGCCGCCGGAGGTGCCGGAAGACTGCGCGTAATTCCTGCAGCGTCCCGGCCACAGTATGTCGCGCTCGCCGTTGACCATGCGCATCACCTGCTTCCTAATATCCTCATACATCACGGCCGGCACCCGCGAGCGATACTCCCCATAGGGATTGCGCATGGCGGCAAGTTCCGAGAAACCGTAACGTCTCCCGGTCTCTGTCTGCGAAGCCATACGCAAAAGCCGGCGCAGCTGCGACAGCTGGAGCGCGTCGGAATCCGCAGACCAGGCATCGGTGCGCCGTGCCAGTCTCTCAAAATATGGTCTCACCAGAGGTGTGAAATCTATCTGCATGCCTTTTTTCAGGTTTATGAGCCGACAAAGTTAATATCTTAATCCCGAATTAAAAAATTACAAGAGGCCTCATTGACCTCCAACAGGGCTGTCGAGCCCGTTTTTCGGGCCCGAATACATATTTGTAACAAATTTTTGACTAATTTTGCACACCGAAAAACCCTCCTATTTATCACCGAACACATCAACGCCTACATGCGTCACCTCATAACCATTATAACGATCGCTGTCGCGGCTCTTCTGGCAATCCCCGCAGGAGCGCAGATTCTCGCCGTAGACCATCAGAAGGAGTTTGCCGACTCCATAAAGCAGGAGTTCGACCTCGGGCCCTTCTTCGGGCTCTACAAGGACAACTATTTCACCGTCGGCACCACCCTCGGCAAAAAACCGACGGCCACCAACTCCGACGTCAAGTTCCAGATATCCTTAGCCATAAGGCTAACCAACGCCACTCTTCCCTGGAACACTTTTCTATA
Organism: Porphyromonadaceae bacterium UBA7087; assembly: GCA_002493515.1. GTDB lineage: Bacteria > Bacteroidota > Bacteroidia > Bacteroidales > Muribaculaceae > Lepagella. The sequence continues at coordinate 7,492 of DKYZ01000090.1, forward strand.
TATTATGTATACCCAGAAGACTTTCTGGAACGTCTTCGAGCGGTCGATGCCGATGCGCGACCTCAATTTCAATCCCGGAATAGGATGGTCGAAACCTTTCTTCAGCAAAGACCGTTATATCGGCAAAATGACACTTCTGGTGGAGCACGAGAGCAACGGACGCGACGGCCCGGAGAGCCGCAGCTGGAACAGGATCTCACTCTGCGGCAACGCGCTGCTGAGCGAGAATCTCGCTGTTCACGCAAAATTATGGATTCCGATCATCGACGGCATGAACAACAAGGACATCCTGAATTACTGCGGAATCTGGCAGGGGGGTCTGGTATACACCACCACCAACCAGAAATTCCAGTTCGGCCTGACCGTGGTGAAACGCAAAGGCTGGAACCTCAACGCGAACACCATCCTTGAGGGAAGCTGGAAGGTGAATCCCAAGACAAACCTCAATCTCTTCATGCAGTGGTATCAGGGCTATGGAGAGAACCTCATCGATTATAACGTGTATCACTCGCGCATAAGATTCGGCATCGTCTTCAAACCGAAGTTCATGTCCGACTTCTGACCTCTCTCCGAGACTCATCAGCTAAAATTCATGAAGACATGATATTCAACCCCACGATAGATATCCTCCCCCTCGTTTTCGGATGCGTCGCCCTCGCAGCGATGCTCTACTGCTGTTTCCCGGCGCTCAACATACTGCGCCGCACCGGGCTCCTGCGCTTCTCGGAATCGTCCGACGGTGAAGCGATTGCCGCCTGCGAAGCCCCGTGCCCCAAGGTATCGGTCATAGTCTATGCCTTCACGGGCGAGGAGGGGCTCGCCGAGTATCTGGAGGCTCTCATGGCCCAGGACTATCCCGATTTCGAGGTCATACTCATCTATGACGCCGGAGCCGCGGCCACAGCAGTCATCACCGACCGCTTCACCCCTTTATATCCTTCGCTCTACATCACCTTCATTCCGCCGGGTTCCCACAATCTCAGCCGCAGGAAACTTGCCCTGACCATGGGAATGAAGGCAGCCAAGGGGAAGGTGGCCGTAACGACATGCGCCAACAGCCGGATTCCATCCCGGCAATGGCTGTCGGGGCTTGTGGCGCCTTTTGTCACCGACAGTAACGTCGAGGTATCGCTTGGGGTCTCCCGTTTCGACTTCGACGAGCTGCGCGGCATCGGCAAATGGTATAAGCAGTTTGACGATGTGATGACCACATCGCAATGGGTGGCTTCGGCGATGCGACGCCGCGCATACCGGGGAGACGGCTATAACCTGGCCTTCGACAGGGAGCTTTTCTTCAGCCACAAGGGATATTCAAAGACAATCAATCTGGAGAACGGTGACGACGACCTCTTCATCCGCGAGATTTCCAACCAGGAAAACACTGCGGTGGTCGTAACGCCGGAGACAACGGTCTCCACTCTATGGGAAGATGCCGCCAACCGGATGTGGAAGGAGCGCAAGGAGCGATATGACTTCACATCGCGCTGGTTGCCGAAGGGTCCGTTCATCGCTGCCGGACTCGCATCCCTCATGCGCTGGGTCGCTCTCGGGACCTCCGCTGCCGCCATCATCCTGTCTCTTCCGAATCTTTTCGTAACCGCCATTATCGCACCGTTGCTTGTAGCTACCGCCCTGGTTGAAATCTCGGCATACAGAAAAGCGGCAACCGCCTTGGGAGCAATAAGGCTCTGGTGGGCTGTCCCGCTCTTTATGCTGTGGCGTCCGGCAGGAAACTTCCTTTTCAGGCTCTCACGCCACAGTCACCGGAAAAAGAACTTCACCTGGCAGCGCACCCGCAAGAAATAAGAAGGGGCGCTCCCAGGATTATCCGTTATCCGTCAGTATTATCCGTTTGTTTCTACCTTCTGCGTAGGAGGGAGCGTGTTGTTGCGCTCGTTGCATGCCGCCACTATCTTGTCGGCAAGCGACGAGAAGGCCGCTGCCTCGGGATTCTCGGACGCCGCCGTACCGGTGGTAGCGGCTCCCTGGAGCGCGACTGTCGTTGGAGCCCCGTTGTCGGCATCGCTGCATATGTCGGCCACCAGAGGAATCTGCGCGAGAAGCTTCACTCCCATTTCCTCTGCCAGCCGCTCGCCGCCCCCCTGGCCGAAGATATAGTATCTCTCCTCGGGATGCGGAGCAGGCGTAAACCACGACATGTTCTCCACCAGACCGAGCACAGGCACATTTACCTTCTCCTCCTGGAACATGGCTATACCCTTGCGGGCGTCAGCAAGCGACACCTCCTGTGGCGTCGTGACAACCACAACCCCCGTGATCGGAAGCGTCTGCACAAGCGTCAGATGGATGTCGCTCGTGCCCGGAGGCATGTCTATCAGGAAATAATCGAGGTCGCCCCACCATGCATCGCTGATAAGCTGCTTGAGCGCGTTGCTCGCCATCCCCCCGCGCCACAGCACAGGACTCTTCTTATCCACCACAAACCCTATGGAAAGCATCTTGACGCCATATTTCTCAACCGGCTCTATCCAGTCGCGGCCATCCTGGCTCACCATATAGAGCTGCTCGTCTTCCACTCCGAACATCCTCGGCATTGACGGACCGAATATATCGGCATCAAGCAATCCCACCTTGTAACCCTTCGAGGCAAGCGATATCGCAATGTTGGCCGACACCGTCGACTTACCCACTCCACCCTTACCGGAAGAGATTCCGATGATATTTTTAACTCCCGGAAGGGGATTGGCCGGCTTCTCCGGAAGAGGCTTGCGGAACGCGACCTTGATGTTGCCCTTAATATCCACCTCCGGAGATATATAGGTCTCTATGGCTGTCTCAGCGGCCCTCACCACACTCTTCACAAACGGATCGGTGGATTTGTCAAACACGAGAGAGAACTCCACACGGTTGCCGTTGATACGAATGTCGTCGGCCACCATATCATTCTCCACAAGATTCTTCCCGTTGCCGGGATATCTCACATTTTTCAGCGCGTCAAGAATCAGCGCGGGATATAGTGTCATGATTATTAAATCTTTGGTTGTTTCAGTCCTTACTGTATAGATCTCCGTCCTCGGCCACAGCCTGCCGCATGCGTGCGTCTGCCTCGTTGAAGCGGGGAAGAGCTCGGTAGTCGTCGCGCTCTATGTCGTCTGTCTCCGGCTCCGCGAGATTCGTGAGGGAACCTGCGCGCACGGTTATCAATTTTATCTTCTTCCCTCTTGAAAGCCACTGGCTCTCATAGAAGGTCTTTATCGAACGCTCCTCATCGGCCAGGCCGCTGCCATACAGGTCATCGGTGTTTTCCGTCATCTCCAGGCCGTTGAGCTCACACAGGCGGCGGGTGTATTCATAAAGGAACGGTGAGTCCGTCTTCAGATGAAGCAGTCCCCCCGGCTTCAGAAACTTGCCGTACATATGGAGAAACCTGGTCGAGGTAAGCCTCTTGCGGGTCTTTTTCATCTGGGGGTCAGGAAAGGTTATCCATATCTCGTCCACCTCCCCGGGGTCGAAAAAGCAGTCGATATATTCTATCTCCGTGCGAAGGAAGGCCGCGTTTCCCATGCCCTCCTCCTCCACAGTCTTCGCGCCGCGCCACATCCGGGCACCCTTGATATCCACCCCGATATAGTTACGCCCCTGATTCGCCTTCGCAAGCGCCACAGTATATTCACCCTTGCCGCAGCCGAGCTCCAGAACAATCGGATTGTCGTTCTTAAAAAACTCCCTGCTCCATTTTCCCTTCAGAGGGAACTCTCCGGAGACGACAGTCTCCCTCGGATATTGCAGCACACAGGAGAAGCTCTCCATATCGGCAAATTTCTTCAACTTGTTCTTACCCATTTCCTATAGTGAAATCAACGCATCATTATCTTAAACGCCTTCGTGGCCGAAGGCGTGGTGACCCTAACCACTATTATATCGCAATCGCCAGCCATATCAAGACGGCATTCCGTGTCGGCCGGCGTTGACATGGCAAGAAGCTCGCCCCCTTTGCCGAACACCTCCGCCCTTTCGATTATCTCCGAGGCTTTGACTGTGACTGTCCCGTCGGATGCCGCCACCCTTATTTCCGATTCATCGGCCACAGGGGCCTCTACACCTACTTTGGCGATCTTGAACCGTCCCCATGCCGGATGCAGACTCCACATGGCCTCATAACCTTCGCTCACATATAGCGTGATTGCCGACTGGTTGATTCCACGGAAGGATTCGTCATCAGCCTCCGGAAGACTGCCCCGGAGCGCGGTGGCGTCGATCGAGACAAGCCGAGGCATTGCGTAGAAGGCGCCCCTGGCAACGCGACCGAGGTCGCTGGAGAGAGTGATTTTATCCATATTGTTGGCTGCCAACGCATATTCCCCTATCACATTGGCGGCAGACACCTCCGGACCGATATCCGTCAGGGGAGACTGGGCCAGCAGGAGAGCCGGAAGGTCACTGGGAATACCAGAAGCCTCCTTGAGCGACCCGTTGGCCATGAGGACGCCGTCGCCGTAAGAGGCGTCGGAGTTGACGCGCACACTCTCCGCATCCTTCATCCCTGACAGCGAGAATGAATCAAGACGAGTGGCCATCGATGCGTCAAGACTGCGTACTCCTGCTCCCGAGAAGGCCTCCTCCCCGATTCCTGTCAGAGCAGGCGAGAGGGTCACGTCCGCAAGCGATGAATCTCCGAAGAAAGCCCTGCGTCCAAGCTCCCTCACCGATGTGGCGGCCAGGTCGACACGCGTCAGCGACGTGCATCCGGCGAACGCCTCCTCCCCTATGTATGAAAGCGACGTCGGAAAGGAGACCGTTCCCAGCCTCGTGCAGGAATAGAATGCCCTCGGCGATATCCTGACCACCGTGGATGGAATCGCCACCGCCTCGACCTCCGAGCCGGCGAAAAGCCCCTCCGGAAGTTCCTTTATGTTATCAGGAAGAGACACACTCCGCAAGCCGGATCCGAAAAAAAGGTTGGTCGGCAGCTCGTCGGCGCGAAAGAGGGAGCGTCCGTCGTAATACGGCCTGTTGCTGCTGTACTCCACAATCCGCAGGCCTGACATATCCAGGTCGGTGACTGCCGGCGGAAGGCTCTGGAGCCTCAGCAGGTCGCGTATGTCCGCATTCCCCTCAAGCTTGAGCGAGGAGTCGCCGGAAGCCGCTATCTCCTTCATCGACTCAGAGAGAGAGCCGGGAGTCAACGTGACTGTATAGGCCGAAGCTGCCGCTGAGCTCGCCAGCAGGCACAGGGCCGACAAATATCTTGCTGTTCTAATCATTCCTATCCGTTTTTTAGATTATCTCTTCTACTCTCATCTCACCACCAGGAGCTTGGCAACCTTTGCCATGCTCGTGCTGTCGTCGCCTGCCGAGGCCATCACGTAATAGACACCGCTGCCTACCTTGTTATGGTTGAGATTGGTGGTATCCCACTGGGTCTGGCCACCCGAGGCCCTGTCAAGCTCCTTCACGAGACTGCCTGACGCATCCACGATTTTCACCAGCGCATTGTCAGCCAGTCCGTCGATTGTCACGAAACCGTAATAGTCCGGACGCACAGGATTGGGATATACCCTTGCCGACGACATATCGGTTCCCCCTGTGGGCATTCCTGAAAGATACAGTTCCGCAAGGCCTGCCGCTGTGGATACAAGCATCGAGTTGTTCTGCGGGTTATAACGGGCCACATAGACAGTGTTGTCAGGGATATCGGAGTTCTCGGTGGTGTATTCCGCTATGATCGTGCGTCCGTCGTGGCTGGTGCATACCAGGCCGGCTCCTCCCGTCGAGAACCATTTGCGCCCGGCCGAGTCTGCCGTGATGCCGTATACCGCGACGTTGGCAAGAAGATAGTCGGCCAGGTTCGTCCCGTCGTTACGCGCCACCTTGATGAGTTTCACATCGGTGTCATTCTCGAATATGGATTCAGGTCTGAATGTGAAGACCCCTGTGTCATGCCCGATCCATACCAGCCCCGAGGACTGGTCCTCAAATATGGCGTAAATATGCTGCCGGTCAAGCAACTTGCCTTCATCATCCCTCAGATCCTGGCCCATGGCTACCACGCGGTCGTCGCTCGTATCCTCCAGAGTGCCTCCATGATCTATCAGGGTAATGGGGAATCCGGATTTATTTGACGCATATACAAGCATATTGGGTGTTCTGCGCAATGGCAGAAGCATATCCTGGTTGTGAGGGGAATATCCTTTCACCTCAAACACCTTCCACGGCTGAAACGACGAGACATCTGTCGTCGCGCGTCGGTTCTCGGCCGGCCAGTAATAGAGCGTGAGCTTGGCACCGTTTTTCTGCGCATTCGCATCGTTATAAGAGCACCACAGATTGCCGGCAGAGTCAAACTGAGGGTCTGAGAAATGGCACAGCGCATCAAAATCACCCCCATACTGGTCTGGAACAATCGCTATGAACCCGGGAAGTTTTGATGTGGGGTGTCCCGGACGTGCCATATGAAGGATGTTGCGCGGATTTGAGAGGTCAAGACGCACGATACCGTCGATATATGAACCGAAATAGATCAGCGATGAATTGTCCGGATCAACAGCCGCGCCGTTGGGGTCCTCCATTATTTTCGTCTGTTCCGGATTGGTGTACGCCGGGGAATAGTTGCTCCATTCTCCATTTTTCAGACCGCTGAGCAGGAGCGGCTGCGCCTGTGTCTTGTCGGTAAAGACCCAGTTTCTTCCATGGTTGGGCACCAGCATTCCGTATTCCGGGACATAAGCCATGGCTGACGCCGAATATGGCGCAGCCGCATTCGGCCGCATATAGTCGCGTGTCAGGGTCCACACCTGCGAGGCTTGGTCATAGTTCTTGCTCTGCAGTCCCTTTCGCGGAGTCCCTATCCATATCTCACGCATATTCACCGTCGCCACAGCCGAACCCTTGTCGTCGGGATGCAGCTCCAGGCTCTCGTGCGAGCCGTCTGGCTTAAGCCATATCAGATTGCCGTCGGTTGCAACCGTATATCCCTCTTTCACATTCTCGATATTGACGATATTCCTCGTCAGCCAATGTGAGGAGATGATATTTCCCGACGCCGCATCGATACGGTAGATGTCGGTGCCCGGATCGTTGCCGGCTATAGCCACGCAATATGTGTCGCTCATCGGCAGCAGTCTTTTCCCGTCCTTCACCTCTGCCACGCTCTTATAGTCAGACATGCCCAGACGCGGAGCCGAGGCATCGGCTGCGAGAAGACGGCCGGAAGCAAGGAGAAGAATGCTGTCTCCCAGACGGCAAACAGACTCCACGGGTGTGTTATAGATTCTCGATTCCGCGATCTCCCCCTTTTCATCATTGATGGATACGTAGCCGAAGGCCGTTGACAGATATGCCCTGTTGCGCTCGGGATCGAATGTTATGCTGTTGATATCCTTCGACTGCGAAACCGACGCGCTCTTGTAAGACGGGATATTCTTTTTTGTCCCATCGTCGAAAAGCAGGTCAATGTCATAGTTGTCATATACCACGAGCAGATAACCCCTGTCCGGATTATATTCCGCAGCCGAGACCACAGTTCGCGACAATCGGTTGTCGCTCGTATAGTTCTGCATCTCATCCCCCTCTATATCGTATGAGAAGAGAAAATGCTGTTTTTTCGCGTTTATTATCTTTGTCTTGGAATATGGTATTGCCATTCCGAGCATATATACCCTCTCCGGCGTGACAAACACATGCGAGACATCGTCGTCGAATGTGGAGTGGACCCTCCATTCGCCGGCAGCCGCAACCTTCGGCGTGCATAGCGCCGCCACGGCAAGTGAGCAAAGGATTATTAAAATCAGTCGTTTCATCAGTTAAGTTTTGGATTGTCTAAGAATCGGGCGAGCTTACGTATGGCGCGCCCGCGGTGGGAGATTGCATTCTTGTCGTCAGCGCTCATCTCGGCAAACGAGACTCCGCTTTCCACGGGAACAAATACCGGGTCGTAGCCGAAACCGCCGTGTCCGTGACACTCCCGCGAGATCTCGCCCTCTACCCTTCCCTCGAAAAGATACTCCTCGCCATCCAGGCACAGCGCCACTACCGTTGAGAAATGCGCGGCGCGGCTGCCGCTTCCGGCAAGCTCTCCCAGCAGACGGTCGATGTTGGCCTCGCTGTCGCATGCCTCCCCGGCATATCTCGCGCTCATGACGCCGGGGGCGCCCCCAAGCGCGTCGACCATGAGGCCCGTGTCGTCTGCAAAACAGTCTTTGCCGTAACGGTCTCTCACCCAGCGTGCCTTTATCAACGCGTTTCCCTCCAGGGTATCGGCAGTCTCGGGTATGTCGTCATGGCATACGATGTCGCTAAGGGTCAATACCTTCCAGCTCTCGCCAAGAATCTCACGGACTTCCCTGGCCTTATGCTCGTTGTGTGTCGCGAATACAATTTCTCTCATATTCTTACAAACGAAAAACCACTCTCCCTTATTATATTCCTCCTGAGAGTATGGACAAGACAGGCCAAAGGCCGGAGAAAACCATTTTCCCCGGCCTTTGGATATGATTGATGTCGTCAGGTTCAGACCACTACGTTGACGATGCGGCCCGCCACCACTATGACCTTGCGCGGCGTCTTGCCGTCAAGCCATTTGGCGGCACCCTCGTGGCTGAGGGCGATGCGCTCCACCTCCTCCCTGGGGGCATCCGCCGCCACCTCCACCGTATAGCGGGTCTTTCCGTTGAAGCTGACGGGATATTTCACCATGTCCTCCTTCAGGCAGTTCTCGTCATATTCCGGCCATGCGGCGTCGACAACGCTGCCCTCGTGGCCGAGCATATGCCAGAACTCCTCCGCTATATGCGGCGCGAAGGGCGCTATGAGGCGGGTGAAGATATCCAGGGCCTCCCGGCTGTCGCTCTTCTGCTTAGTCAGCTCGTTGAGAGCCACCATGAAGGCCGCCACGGAGGTATTGAATGAGAATGCCTCTATATCCGCCGTCACCTTCTTGATGAGCTTGTGCATTGTCTTCTTCTCCTGGGCCGTCATCTCCCTTGCTGGTGATTCCGTCGCCTTCTGCGCGAAGCCCCACAGCTTCTTCAGGAACCGGTTGACGCCGTCGATGCCATTGGTGTCCCAGGGCTTCGACTGCTCGAGCGGGCCGAGGAACATCTCGTAAAGCCTGAGGGTGTCGGCTCCGTAGCGCTCCACGATATCATCGGGATTGACAACGTTGAACATCGACTTCGACATCTTCTCGACCGCGTAACCGCAGACGTATTTGCCATCCTCGAGGATGAACTCCGCATCGGCATAGTCGGGACGCCAGGCCTTGAAGCGCTCCGTGTCAAGCACATCGTTGCTGACAAGGTTGATATCCACACGTATGGGCGTGGTGTCATACTGATCCTTGAGCCCGTGGCTGACGAAAGTGTTTGTGTCCTTGATTCTGTATACGAAGTTGCTCCGGCCCTGTATCATGCCCTGGTTCACAAGCTTCTTGAAAGGCTCCGCCTCGGCCACAAGCCCGAGGTCATAGAGGAATTTGTTCCAGAAGCGCGAATAGATGAGATGGCCCGTGGCATGCTCCGCTCCTCCGACGTAGAGATCCACGTCACGCCAGTATTCATCAGCTTCCCTGCCTACGAGGGCCTTGTCGTTGCGCGGGTCCATATAGCGGAGGTAATACGCGCTCGACCCCGCGAAACCGGGCATCGTGCAGAGCTCAAGGGGATAACCCTCCTCGCTCACCCATCCCTTGGCGCGTCCCAGAGGGGGCTCGCCTGTAGAGGTCGGAAGATAGCAGTCCACCTCCGGCAGCTCCAGCGGGAGCTTATCCTCAGGAAGCAGACAGGCCACTCCATCCTTGTAGTATACCGGGAAAGGCTCGCCCCAGTAGCGCTGACGCGAGAAAATGGCATCGCGGAGACGGTAATTCACCTTTACCTTGCCTATGCCTTTCTCGGCTATGAATCTCTTTGTCTTCGCAATCGCATCCTTTACCTCCAGGCCGTTGAGGTCGAGCTCCGGCCCGCACGAGTTTATCATCTTTCCCTCCTTGGCGTCGAAACTTGACTCGCTGACGTCGGCGCCCTCGATGAGCGGCACAACCGGGAGGTCGAAATGGCGTGCGAAAGCGTAGTCGCGCGAGTCGTGCGCCGGGACGGCCATGATGGCGCCCGTGCCGTATCCTGCGAGCACATAATCGCTCACCCAGATTGGAATCTCCTTGCCGGTGAGCGGATTCACGGCATAGCTGCCGGTGAAGACGCCGCTTACCTTTTTCTCTATCTGACGCTCGCGCTCGGTCTTGCGGCATACCTCCTTGAGGTAATCACACACGGCCGCTTTCTGCTCCGGGGCAGTGAGCATCTCCACATATTTCGACTCCGGGGCAAGCACCATGAAGGTCACGCCGAAGACGGTGTCGGCACGGGTGGTGAAGATCTCCAGCTCAATGTCGCTTCCGGCCACGGGGAAACGCATCTCGGCGCCTTCGCTTCGGCCAATCCAGTTGCGCTGCGTCTCCTTGAGGCTCTCGCTCCACTGCAGCCTCTCCAGGTCGTCGAGCAGACGCGGAGCGTAAGCCGACACCCTCAGACACCACTGGCGCATCACCTTCTGCTCGACAGGGTATCCGCCGCGGACGCTGACGCCCTCGCTCACCTCGTCGTTGGCCAGCACTGTGCCGAGCGCCTCACACCAGTTGACCATGGCCTCGGCGCGATAGGCGATCCGGTAGTTCATCAACGTGTCCTCGCGCTGCTTCCAGTCCATGGCGTTCCATTCATCGGCCGTGAAGTGCAGCTCCTTGCTGCAGGCAGCCGTCGCGCCCTCGCTGCCGTGCCTGCTGAAATATTCCTCGAGCTCAGATATGGGACGCGCCTTATGCGCCACGGTGTCGTAATAATGGCCGAACATCTGCATGAACGCCCACTGCGTCCATTTGTAATACTCCGGGTCGCAGGTCTTTATCTCGCGGCTCCAGTCGAACGAGAATCCGATCTTGTCGAGCTGCTCGCGATAACGGTTGATGTTGTCGATGGTGGTTTTCTCCGGATGCTGCCCTGTCTGTATGGCATATTGCTCGGCAGGAAGTCCGTAGGCGTCATAACCCATCGGGTGAAGCACGTTGAAACCCTGCTGACGCTTGTAGCGCGAATAAATGTCGCTCGCGATATAGCCCAGGGGATGGCCTACGTGAAGCCCGGCTCCCGAGGGGTAAGGGAACATGTCGAGCACGTAGAATTTCTTCCTGGCCGGATCGATCTCGGTCTTGTAAATGCCGTTGTCACGCCAATACTGCTGCCAGCGGCTCTCTATCTCTTTGTGGTTGTATTCCATCTGACTATTGTTAGGAAAGTTACTCGGCCGGCGTCCGTTGCGCCGACCGAGTGCAAAGTTAATCATTTTTATCCGTATTTTCCAACTTCCGCTGCAAAAGGACAGTATATCACTCTCCGCGTCGGAGAATGCGCCTGCCGTCGGAGCTCACCAATATACCTTTTGCCGTGGCGTTGCCGCTTACCCTGACTCCGCCTACTGTATATGTCGCAGATCCGGCGGGAAGGCCGGCGCCATACCCGTAGCCGTCAGTATCGCGGTCGGTCTCAACCTCGTCGATTCCACTTCCGCCGTTGATGAGGCGATCGAGTGTCTTTACCCTTCCCGCAATCCATTCCTCGAGATTTTTCAGGCATATCTCCTTCTCGGTATATCCTCTGCCTTTCAGTCGGTTTTCAAGGGCACGCGCATCATCGAGACCTTCGTTGAGGGCCAGCTGTGACTTCACGCGCTCCATGAACGTCGCGGCAAGCGTCGGGGCTATGCTGTTCCACTGTTCCTTATATTCCTGCTGGAACTCGGGAATGCGGAAAAGCTCCCTGAAATAATATACATCGCTTCCATGCACCGGACTGAACTCTTCTGATTTACGGCTGAACGACGTGTCCAGATCCCAGAGCGGACCCATCCGGAAAGGCGTCTCGAAAGGGGTGAGATGGCTGAAGGAATCCTTTATCAGGTATATGTTGCTTCCCGCAGGGTCGATGGTGTTCATTATGTCATGGGCAAGCACCCAGCAGGCAAACGACCTGAAGTCGATAAGTTCGTCTGTCGGCTTGCCGTTGTAGAGGGCGTCCTCGAGTATCGAGACTGCCCACTGTATGTTCGAGAGTGTGTTCTCCTCGAAGTCATCGGTGTCAGGCTCCTTGAATGTCCATCCGAGGCTGGCAGGGATGTGGCGCGACTTGAAATATACCTCATCCGGCTTCCACCAGTAGGGGTCATCCTCGATTATATAGCCGGTATCCTCTATGGCGGCGCGGCCCTCCTCTCCGGATATGGCCTCACACAGGAAATACACTCCCCTGTATTTTCCGTTCAGCACCACGTTGACGTAGACACCCCTCGGCTGCCACCCCAGGCCGCAGATGCGCCCCAGCTCGAAACCGGCCTGTATGTTCAGGTCTGTATTGTTTGCGGTGACAAGCACCCAGTCTTTCGATTTGGGGGCGTCCGGCCAGCAGTCGAGTATGTTGGCTTTCTTGGAGAGCTTGATCTTATAGCCCGGCTTCGAGCTTTTCTTGCCATCCCAGTTGGCGGAGGTGTTTCCGCGCACCTTCAGTCTCACTCCGGACTCCTTCTTCACGTATTCCCCGCTCTCGTAATAAGTCTCGCCAAGCCGGGATATTGTCAGAGCTCCCTCCACGTATTCATTATTGGTGATGGAGGCTCCTCCGCATCCTTCGGGCGGGAACAACAGGTCGAAATCAGGGTCTTCGCCGTTCTTCATGTTGAAATACAGGGCCGGCAGATCCATCTCCGCCAGCGTAGCCTCAAGCTCTGCGGCCGTGAGGCGTTCCGCAGCCGGTGCCTGCGCCCTTTCCCTGGCCGAAGCCAATGCCGGCAACAGTCCGGTCATGATAATAAGTGTAATCAGTGTCTTTCGCATTTCGGTCATAAATTATGTCTGTTCAGGCTGCAAAGGTAATTCTAATATTCCTAAAATCAAAAATCCCGTCCCCGGTTCTCTTTCCATGCCGGTATCTTCCTCAGTCGGTGAGCCCGTCGAGATTCACCCGGTAGATGCCCAATGTAGGATTGTCTCGCTTGACGAACATAGTCATGTAAACCGGGAAATAGCATATTTTTCCCCTTTCCTCAACATTGCATTGGGCGAATACATATCCCTTCCTCAGACCGTAATCCGCACATGACATGACTTTCTCCAATGCATTGTGACTCCTGTAATCCTTACCGGACTTCACCTCTATGGCAACAGCCTCTCCTCCTATCGCCACCAGAAAATCCACCTCACCAAGCCGCTTGCTATTGAAATAATATACATCAAGACCATGACTGAACAATTCCTGGGCAACCGCATTCTCATATACTGCCCCACAGTTCACATCAATATCGCCGGCTATTATCTTGAGCTGTATCCCTTCGGCATATTGACATGCCAGCAGTCCGACGTCATTTGAGAAAAGCTTGAACAGATTCCGGTTTTCCGAGAGGCGAAGCGGCAGTTTGGGCTCACTTACATTATATACCGGCAAAGCCACGCCCGCGTCCTTTAGCCAAAGGAAACTGTCCTTATAACGCTCGAACTTGGCATGTTCATTGAGATTCTTCAGGATAAACCTCTTGTTCTTGGCATCAAGCTCGGATGGTATCAGATCAAATATTTCCTTTATCACCAGTTTGTCACGTTCCGCATATTTCGATATGTCCCTGCGATAGAGCGAGACAATATCCGCCTGCACTCCTGCCACCGACGTCAGGTCGTTGCTGTCGATATATTCAGACACGGCCTCAGGCATCCCTCCTATTATCAGATAGAGACGGAAAAGCTGCAACAGCCTGTCATTCACCACCTCATCGACGGGTATCCTCTCCCTCCATCTCTTCTCAACCTCTCCAATAATACTGGGACTCACACCAAGATTGACAAAAAACTCCTCAAGCCCGAGGGGATACACCTCCTTCACTCCCATGAAACCCACGGGCTCTGATTTAATATCGCGCAATTCCACTCCAAGCAACGATCCTGTAAGGATATATCTGTATGAGCCTTCCTCTACCAGAAACTTCAACATCGTAACTACCTCCGGACATTCCTGCACCTCATCGAAGAGGACCAGGGTACTGCCCCGTTTAAGCGGCTTCTTGGCAAACGCCGATATTCGGAACATAATATCTTCCGCATCACCGGGCTGGGAAAATATCTTTATGGCATTCGGTCTCTCGACAAAGTTGATCTCCACAAAACAATCGAACTCCTTGCCCAGTTTCCTGGCAAGATGGGTTTTCCCGGTTTGACGCGCACCGGTGAGAAGCAACGCATTATCCGACCGTTTGTAATAGTCTTCAATCTCTTCCCAAATCTTTCTGTATAGCTCCGTCATCGTCTATCCTGAATTAATCAATTGCTATTCAACTATTTTCAAATGCAAATTTAATAAATCTGCCGCTTTTTCCAAAATAAAAAGGCCGTTCCTGCCGCTTTTTCCGAGTTTTTAACGCCTTTTTTGCCGCTTTTTCCATGTTTAAAAGGCTGTTTTTGCCGCTTTTTCCAAATTCTAGGGCAGCAAAACCAAAGACTCTCAGGCTGCGTATACTTTTTGCCCTCCACGGCTGTTATCTCTATATATGGACTTTTGTTTCCCAATCATGAATCAACCTACACAACAACCCCTCTATATGAAAAAAGCCAAACGACTACTCACCATGCTCATGGCCGCAGCCATGGCATCTCCCTCCCTGTGTGCCGCCGGTCTCGGCGACAGAAACGCAGAATCCCCGGCTCCCGCCTGGATGGACAATGCCGTAATCTATGAGGCAAACCTCCGCCAGGGCACTGCCGAACGGACCTTCAAGGGTCTCCAGCGCCAGCTCCCGCGTCTGAAAGACCTCGGCGTGGATATAGTGTGGCTCATGCCAATCCACCCCATCAGTGAGAAAAACCGCAAAGGCACCCTCGGCTCATATTACGCCGTGAAAGACTACAAGGCTGTCAACCCGGAGTTCGGCACAATGGAAGACCTCAAGGAGCTTGTGCGCACAGCCCACACGCTCGGAATGAAGGTAATAATCGACGAGGTCTGCAACCACACAGGCTGCGACAACGCTTGGGTGACGGAACACCCCGAATATTACGCACGCAACGAGAAGGGCGAGATGTTCGGCCCGTTCGACTGGACCGACACCTACAAGCTCGACTACTCCAACCCGGCGACTCGCGCCGCCATGACAGACGCCCTGAAGTTCTGGATCCAGGAGGCTGACATCGACGGCTACCGCTGCGACGTAGCAGGCGAGGTGCCCACCGATTTCTGGGAGGAGGTGCGCCCGCAGCTCCAGGCCCTCAAGCCGGTGTTCATGCTTGCCGAGGCTTCCAAACCGGACCTGCTGCTGAAGGCGTTAGACGCTGACTATGCATGGCCGATGAAAGATGTCTTCAACGCTATCGCCGCCACGCAGGGTGTTAACCAATATGCCGTGGAGCATAAGCAGAATCTTCCGAAAACCTCCGCAGCCGATATCGTGAAACTTCTCGACAGGCAGAAGAAGGAATACCCGAAGGGCGCCGTCCATATGAACATGGTGACAAACCATGACCTCAACTCCTGGGAGGGAACCGAGTTCGAGCGTCTCGGCCCCGCCACGGGTGTATTCGCAATGCTCTCATATACGCTGCCGGGAATGCCGATGATTTACACCGGCCAGGAGGTAGGCTTCAATCATCCTTTCGAGTTTTTCGAGCTTGACACGATACAGCCCAACTATGCCTCCAACGAGATAACGGTCTTCTACGAGATGCTCAATGCCTTGAAGCACAAGAACTCCGCGCTCAACGCCCGTGAGGGGCAGAATGTCACGACATTCATTCCCGTCGGTTCTGACGATATCATAGCTTTCACGCGCAGCAACGACAATGACGCCGTAACTGTTATCGCCAACCTCTCGAACGCCGACGCCGACGTCAATTTTGGAGCAAACGCCCCCGACGTTACCGGCTTCACCAACTACTTCACCGGCGCCCAGGCCACACTACCCACTAAACTCGGACCCTGGGAATATATGGTGCTTTCCAAATAATTGTGTAATTTTGTCTCCGGTTTAAATATCAAGTCTAAATCAATCTGTCAAAAATGTCAACCAACACAATAGACAACTCACGGAAAGTGACCACGCGCCGCCTGGTGGAGAAGAAGCAGCGCGGTGAGAAAATCTCGATGCTCACCGCCTACGACTACTCGTCGGCCAAAATCGTCGATGAGTCGGGAATAGACGTCATCCTCGTGGGCGACTCCGCCTCCAACGTCATGGCGGGCAACGTGACGACACTGCCCATCACCCTCGACCAGATGATATATCACGCCAAATCGGTGATGAAGGCCGTAAAACGCGCCCTCGTGGTGGTAGACCTCCCCTTCGGTTCCTACCAGGGGAACTCCAAGGAGGCACTCGCCTCGGCCATACGCATCATGAAGGAGAGCCATGCCGAAGCAGTCAAGATGGAGGGTGGTGCCGAAATCAGGGAGTCGGTGGAGCGCATCCTGTGCGCCGGCATCCCCGTGATGGGCCACCTGGGCCTTACCCCGCAGAGCATCAACAAGTTCGGCACCTACAGCGTCCGCGCCCGCGAAGAGGAGGAAGCCCGCAAACTGATTGCCGACGCAAAGCTTCTGGAGGAGATAGGCTGCTTCGCGATTGTGCTCGAGAAGATACCGGCCAAGCTCGCCGCCGAGGTCTCGGCCCAGCTCACCATACCCACAATCGGAATCGGAGCCGGAGGGGGCACAGACGGGCAGGTGCTCGTGATGCACGACATGCTCGGCATCAACAGCGGCTTCTCGCCGCGCTTCCTGCGCCGCTACGCCAACCTCGCCGAGATAATGCACAACGCCATTGGACGCTACGTGGAGGATGTGAAGTCGGGCGACTTCCCTTCCGAGACAGAGTCTTACTAAAAAATCCGGAGGAGACCCTCGCGGTTCTCCTCCGGAAAAATATTTTTCATAATTGTGTATCGGCGTGCCGCTTACTCACCTACAGGGTAGGCCATGGCGATACGTGTGCCGGCATTGTAGTGTACACCCGGCTGGGCCGTGATGCTGACATTCGACTCGCGCTGGAACACCATCACGATGTCGGAGCCACCGAACTGGAAGTAGGAAATCTCCTCTCCCTTGCGGAGAGTCGTGCCCTCTTCAGCGGTAACGACAATCGAGGATACCTGGGCCATACCCATAGGCAGGATGGCTACCTTACCTATCTTCGACTCTATCACGATCAGGCCACGCATCTGCATGAACTCGTAGCCGGCCTCGTCGAGTGCGTTGAGGTGACGACGAACAATCTTTGTACGTCCCTTCGGATCCCCCTCGATAGGAACGGCCTCTACGCCAAGGTATACGGCACCCTGAAGAACTCGGGCCTCCAGAACCTTGCCCCCTACACAGGCATGCTGACGGTGATAGTCGGTAGTGTTGAGGAACTGGTGGATCCAGATACCACCGGCAAACTCATCCTTGTATTTCGAGCCTTCCAGAAGCTCCTCGATGCTCCATTCCAGACCCTTGATATCTACCTTGGAGTCAGCCATGATCTCCCACTGACCGTCGTTGGTGGAGTCGGCGGGCGATACAATCACATGGTCGTCGTTGATGGCGGCTATAGGCATGTGACCCGGTTTCTTGCGGCGTGCGAAGAACTGGTTGTAGGTCTTCCAGCCCCCGTTGGGCATCTCATAGTCGCCCATGTGGTAGCGGGGAGACTCATAATATGACTTCACAGCCTCTTCGTCAAGCGACTCGGGGGTGTCGAGCCATGCGCCGAACGCGATGACAAACTTCTTCATCCACTGCGAGAGCTCTGACAGCTGCGGAACCACGTTGCCCTTCAGCTGGGAAGGAGTGACCGGGGTCTGCAGCTCTTTGACAGGGCTCTGGTCGAGAAGGAAGTAGAACATCGTCACATGGTTGTAGGCTGCAAGACCGGCCTTGTTCTCAACCGGAATCCAGTGCATGCAGCTATCGAGCCAGTCGTAGTAGTCGTCGAGAGTCTTTATGTTCTCATACTCGATGGTGTTGAGTGCATGGCACGCGTCAAGTGCTTTCTGGAATTTGTCCTGCCAACCATTCTTGGCGATCATGTCGATCAGCTCCTGTACAACAGGAGAATAATTTTTTGTTGCCATAATCTTTTTTTATAAGGCGTTAATTAATAAATAAGCCGGATCGCATTAATAGGGAACTGTCTGTCTTTGAAAAGCCTTGCCAAATTTCTGAATCTACAATCCTATCCGGTGTTTTCCATAATTTTACCCTCCGCCAGCCTTGCAGCCTGAGCCGCGCCGCTTCTGAAGAGCTTTCGGTATGTAAACAAGCAATCGTTGCAATTTGTTTGCCGAATCTTCAATAAAAATTTTTTTGTCATTATTCACAAATTCCACAAACCTTATAATAAAAGCCATTGTTTAGTATGAAACGGACATTCCGCATGGCATACGTTCATGCCCGGCCCCATGCACAACCCAAAAGGCGCGCTTGAATTTACAATTATCAACCCTTCATTATATTTACATTATGACAAAGCTTAACCCTCCATCAGCCGCCTCCCCGACGGCCTCCGCAAAGCCTCCGAAGAAAGCGGCAGTGCTCAGCATATGGGCAATGACAATCCTTATTGTCACCAATATCGTAAGTATGCGAGGCCTCGCCTCGCAGGCAGAATACGGCTACACCTCTATATTCTACTATGTTTTCGCAGCCCTGGTGTTCCTCGTTCCTTACTCCCTGGTGTGCGCCGAGCTTGCGTCCACCTGGACCAAGAGCGGAGGACTTTTCAGATGGGTCAGCGAAGGCCTCGGTCCCAAATGGGGCTGGGCCGCGATGTACTATGACTGGCAGATGGTGGTGATATGGTTCCCCGCCGTGCTGATGTTCGGAGCTGTCACACTCGCCTACGTCTTCTGGCCCGAGACATTCGATTCCAAGCTGGCATCAAATGTGATATATTCTCTTATAGTAGTACTAGGAGTCTATTGGCTTGCGAATTTCAACTCCTTCAGAGGACAGGCCTACGCCAACAAGCTCTCCACGCTCGGAGGACTGTTCGGAACAATAATCCCGGCCGGAGTGCTCATTGTGATGGGCATCATATATATAGCGATGGGCAACCATAACTTCATCGACGCCCACCAGTCCTTCTGGCCCGACTTCTCCAAGTTCAGCACCATAGTGCTCGCCGCCTCGATATTCCTCTTCTTCGCGGGTATGGAGATGCAGGCCGTGCATGTCTCCTCCATGAAGAATCCCTCCTCGTCTTTTCCCAAGGCCGTTTTCCTCGCTGTGTTGATCATCCTGGCAGTCTTTATATTCGGAACACTTGCCATAGGCTTTGTGATTCCGCAAAAAGACATATCGCTGCTTGCCTCCCTGCTCGTGGCCTACAACCATCTCTTCGCCTCGATCCATTGTGAATGGCTCGGCCATATAATCGCCGTGTTCCTTACGTTCGGCGTCATCGGCCAGGTCAGCTGCGTGATCGTTGCTCCCTCCTCCGGCATGCTTTCCGTCGGAAAGGCCGGCTATCTTCCCCGAAGTCTGCAGAAGACCAACAAAAACGGTGTCCAGACTTCGATTCTCTGGGTGCAGGGCATAATGGTGTCGGTGCTCGCCCTCGTGCTTGTAGTTCTTCCGAGCGTGCAGTCGGCCTATCAGATTCTCAGCCAGATGTCAACCATCATTTACCTGACGATGGTCTTCATCATATATTTCGCATTCATTCGTCTGCGCCGCACGGAGCCCAACATGAAACGCGGATTCCGCGTCCCCGGCGGTGAGTTCGGAAAATGGCTCGTGACAGCCGTCGGCGTGCTCGGCGCGCTTGTGGCCATGGTGCTCAGCTTCGTTCCGCCGTCGCAGATAAACACCGGTAGCCCTCTGACGTATGTCGTGATCCTCATCCTCGGCTCGGCTTTCTTCATCGCTGTCCCATTTGTGGTATACGCAAAGCGTAAGCCCAACTGGCGTGACAAAGGCACTGACTTCGAGCCTTTCGACTGGGAGATAGAGGGCCGCAAACCTTCCGAGGTATCAAAATGGCCGGCCGGCTACGTTCCCACTGCCGAACAGATAAGACGCGCCACAGAATGGGAAGACGGTGAGCTCGGACCGGTATCGCTGAAATATGTGTGGGAGGTAAACGACTCCTCGATCGCTCCTCAGCCCGGCAGGGCCGAGGCCGACTATCTGAAGGCTCATCCCGCTGAGGCCGCTAAACTACGCGAGAAGGAAGATGCCACACAACCCTCGGCCCCGTCCAGGAATACTTCGGCTACACAATCGGCAGCTACAGCGGCAAAACCCGCAGCACAGGCTGCGACTCCGGTGCAGGATTCCACCGAGGCTGAGAAACTGGCACAGAAAGCTCAGGAAATCGCTGCGAGCGCCGAGCGCGAGGCCAGGGATGCCGAGGTCATCGCCGCATCTGCCGACGAGATCCGCAAGGCCGAGGAGGCTGCCGCAAAGGCCGCGAGAGACGCTGCCGACGTCGCTGGAAATAGAAATGAAAGTTTATAATCCCTAAAC
>DKYZ01000068.1:0-2743 GCA_002493515.1 Porphyromonadaceae bacterium UBA7087
CAGAGCTCCAGATAGTGCCTTTGAGGGTTTTATGTTTCAGTGATTCAGCCAAGGGAGGATTCAAAGGGATAAATCCCTTTGCACGGGACAGGGGGCTGACCGCCTTAATGGACGGGAGGGGAGGGAGGAGAGGCGGTTTGTGATTTTCAGAACAGATCGGAATGGGTTCCGACGTTTATCATGACCAAAACAAGGTTGGTGTCATCTTGCCTCCATATCAGCAGCCAATCGGATTGTATATGACATTCCCATAATCCATAATATTTGCCGGAAAGTTTATGAGGACGATATTTTAGAGGAAGAGAGCCTTCGCCAGCAAGGATTCTTACTACTTCCTCAAAAAGTTCGTATTTAAGCCCTCTTTTGATGCAGCGTTTAAGAGTCTTCTTGAATGAAGACGGTGTCTCAATCCTGTATTTCACGGCGGAGATCGTTAAGGAACTCTTCCACAGACTCATATCTGATGATGTCTCCTTGTCTTATCTCATCAAGAGCGTTGTCAAGGGTGAACGAGTCCTGCTCGTCAAATGAAACGCCCTTAAAATTGCTCATTACCTTTAAAAGAGCCTGTTTTAGAGAAGATTTGACGGAAGCGTCTTCGATGTTTATTATGAGTTGTGTCATGACTTTTACTAATTTGGTTTGACTTCGCAAAGGTACGACTTATTCTTATATAAACAAAGAATCGGCAGGTTTTGTTGCCGTTCCGGGATATCCGCGCCAGGTAAGCCATTTCGGGGCACGGGTTGGAATTCTCAAAGGGATGAATCCCTTTGCACGGAACAGGAGGCTGACCGCCTTAATGGACGCGAGGGGATGGGGAGGGGAGGGGAAGGCGGATTATGTCTTTTTCGCAGAGGGAGGTGAGGAGGGAGAGAAGCTCTGGCTGCGGCTGGGAGGGGGCGGAGGAGAGGAGGTCGAGGGCGAGGTCGGTGTATTCGATGAGGAGCTCGCGGC
The DNA here is from genome assembly GCA_002493515.1 of Porphyromonadaceae bacterium UBA7087. Taxonomy (GTDB): domain Bacteria; phylum Bacteroidota; class Bacteroidia; order Bacteroidales; family Muribaculaceae; genus Lepagella. Next base: position 958 of record DKYZ01000068.1, read on the forward strand.
TGGTGATGTCGCGGAAGTCGGTGTGTTTTCTGATGAGGAGGGTGAGTTCTTCGGGGGTATAGGTTCTTTGCGGGTTGGGATATGTTGTGTCGTTGCTGAGGCGGACGGGGAGGGAGAGGATGGACGACATGCTGTCGAGCTCGTTGTTGTAGGATGCCAGGCAGTAGTCGATTTTCAGTCGCTCGTTTTTGGTTGAGGGTTTGCGGCGAAGGAGCTCGCGGATGATGCGGCCTTCGTAATAGTATGTGAGGGGCTCTCTGCCGGCGGACAGTCGCTCTTTGTGGCGTGCGGGCCACTGGCGGTAGAGGGCGTGGAGTTCGGAGATGGTCATCGCGCATAAGTCGGATCCGGCAGCCGATTCTGCGGGGATTTCAAGGAGATCGTCCGGGGATTTTATGCGCTTTCTTGTGATGAGTTCGCTGACTACTTTCCCGAGTCTCGCGGCGCAGTGCCTCGACAGGGAGAGATGCTCGCGGTCGAGGATGGTGCCGGCGTAATCGCCGATTTCGGAGAGGATCTGGCCGAGGGTAAGCAGCTCGTCGGTGGGGGAGGAGGACGAGATGCGATAATTCATTATTCTGGAGTGCATGGGGATTATTTCTCGGGGATGAATCCCCGAGCACGGGACAGGGGGCTGACCGCCTTAATGGACGCGAGGGGATGGGGAAAAGGCTTGGAGAGGAGGGAAGGCTGGGAGAGGAGGGATGGCTCGGGGAGGGAAGGCCGGGGACCCGGGGGGCGAGGGGATGAATATCAGATGAGCTGGATGAACTCGGGCTCGACTTCTACGGCGGCTGTCACGAGGCCGGGTATCTCTACTATCAGGCGGCGTTTCCGCATGCCTCTCACTGAGAGCAGACGGCCTTCGTAGCCGTTGAGCAGGCCGCCGATGATGCGTACGTTCTTGCCGTGCATCGCTTCCGTGAGTTCGCCGGGCTGGTAATAGAGGGGCTCGTCGGTGGTTCCGACGGCATGCATGAAGCGTTGCATCTCGGCGTCGGGCACGGTCATGGGCTCGTTGATTGTCTTGCCAAGCTGGTAGCGGTACTGGAGGTTGGGATATTTCGCCACATAGGGGTCGAGGGCGGTTTTTGTCTCATGCACGAACAGGAGGTCCTGGATTACGGGCACGTCGCGTCTCTGGCGCTTTCCGCCGATGTTCATCACCATCTGTGTCATTGGGGTGAACACTTCCAGGCCGGCCTTGGTCAGATCGTGGATGGCGAGGTTGTTGGCGTTCCTGCGCTTGAGGTCGCGCATCACAAACCAGTGAGGCTCGGAGGGGTTCATAAGAAGGGGGGATTTTGACTCGTGAGCAATTCTCGAAGTCCCGCCTGCATTCAGATAGGCTTGAATGACAGGTAGTTACAAGGGTTGCTTAAAAAGAATGAGGTTTTGCCAATGGCCAGTCTGCCTCGCTTTCCTACTGTTGTTCTCATCACCATTTTGCATGGTTATTATGAGTTGTAAAATCACAATCTCTTGATAAGAGATAATTACGATTTATAACCCGCTGATTATCCAACAATTACAAAGAGCTGACAAGCGCATTTGCTAAACATCGCTTAAAAAAGAGGCCCTCCCGTTCAAGAAATTGACCTTTTTTCATACCCCGAATTGGCTGAAATCCAATAAATTTTCGTAACTTTGCAGCCGAATCAATATCTCTTATCAAGAGATAATTGGCAGTTTTGTCCGAGATAGAATAGCGGGGGTTTGGGTTTCGGGGCACGGGCCCCGGGTGGAAACGGCTTCGCGAGCGGATTAGGCGATGATTAGGCGATGA
>DKYZ01000068.1:3068-9182 GCA_002493515.1 Porphyromonadaceae bacterium UBA7087
TTAGGCGATGATTAGGCGATGATTGGGAGATTATTGGGCGATGGTTGGGCGCTGGTGATGGCTGGGAAGTTTTGTGTTTCGGCGCTTTTTTAGTAATTTTGCGTCCGGGCTTGCCGGATCATGGCTTCCGGCGGGTCGCTAAGAAAGAGAAGAAAGACATATTATAATCAGATAGAATTAATGAAATTCAAGATGGGTATGGCGGCTTTGCTGACGTTGGCTCTCGCCGCCTCTTCTTTTGTCGCGGCGCAGACTACGTCGGTCAACCCCAAGAGGGAGTTCCGGGGGGCGTGGCTGCACGTTATCGGACAGAGCCAGTGGCAGAACAAAACCACAGAACAGGCCAAACAGTATATAGAGCAGCAGATAGGGCGTCTTGCCGACGCGGGCTGCAACGCCGTCATATTCCAGGTGCGCCCGACGGCCGATGCTATGTATAAGTCGGATCTCGAACCCTGGACGGCCTGGCTCACCGGCAAACGCGGCAAGGCTCCCGATCCGCTGTGGGACCCGATGGAATATGCCATCGAGGAGGCCCACAAGAGGGGGATGGAGTTTCATGCGTGGCTGAATCCTTACCGCGTCACCTCCTCCGCCAAGGATATCCTTCCGGCGTCACACATATCTAAAAAGGAGCCGCACAGATTCGTGAAATTCAACGGGCAGACATTCTTCGACCCGGCTTACCAGGAGAACCGCGACGCGATATGCGAGATAGTGGAGGATATAGTGAAGAGATATGACGTGGATGCAATCCATATCGACGACTATTTCTATCCGTACCCCGCCAACGGCAAGAAATTCAATGCCGACGACGCCAGCTACCGCAAGTTCGGCAACGGCATGGCGAGAAACGACTGGCGACGCCATAACGTGGACCTCCTTATCGAGCAGCTCAACAACACCATCAAGCAGACCAAGCCCTGGGTGCGTTTCGGCGTCAGCCCGTTCGGAATATGGCGCAACAAGGCCAACGACCCTCGCGGCAGCGAGAGCAGCGGGCTGCAGAATTATGACGACCTATACGCCGACGTGCTCCTCTGGGCAAAAAACGGCTGGATCGACTATCTTGCCCCGCAGCTTTACTGGACGCTCGACATGAAGGCCGCTCCTAGCCGTAAGCTGGCGAAATGGTGGAGCGACAACGCAAATGGCGTGGACGTTTATATCGGGCAGGACGTTAAGCGCACGATGGATAACGCAGACCCGGGTAATCATGACCGCAACGAGCTTGACACGAAGGTGAGGCTGTCGCGCAGCTTGCCCAATGTGCAGGGCAACGTATGGTGGCATGGCTATTGGGTGACGGACAACTATAAAGGAGCCGCCGACTCGCTTGCGATGAAATACCAGTCGACGATCGCCCTGCCTCCGGCCTACGGAGACCAGGGCGTGCGTCCGGCGCAGGTGGACGGTGTGCGGCTTGAGCGTCACGACGGGAAGACTTTCCTGACCTGGGACGAGCCGGAGCGTGGCGAGAAGCCTTCGTCGACCGATGCGGTGAGGTATGTGGTATATGAGTTCTTCAAGGGTGAGGAGCCTGACATCGAGGACTCGCAGACCATCATCGCGCTGACTCCTTATCATAAGGTGCTGGTGTCGGAGGGAGACGACAGGGATGAGATGAAAGGGATGACGTTTATGGTGACGGCTCTTGACAGGATGAACCGCGAGTCGCTGCCGATGCAGTATAAAGTGAAGTGACATGGCCGGGATAATAACAGAGATAAGCCCTGAGATTAGGGAGCTGCTTGACTCGGAGGCGCGGCGCATAAACCGCCCGGAGTTCATAGATTCGGATCCGGTGCAGTTTCCGCGCCGGTTCACGAAGCTTCAGGATGTTGAGATCGCGGCATTGCTCTCGGCGATAATAGCCTGGGGAAAGCGCACGATGATATGCCGCGACGCGGAGCGTATGCTGGCGCTGATGGATCACGACCCCTACAATTACGTCATGGACGAGGGGTATGAGGACCTGGATCCGGGGAAGAATATCCACCGCACGTTCTTCGGGCGCCATTTCCGGTATTTCCTGCGTGGAATGCGCGAAATCTACAGACGCTATGAAAGTCTCGACGAATTCGCGGCCGCCCACCGGGTAGGCGACACGGAAGCCCCGGCGTGGGCGCTGGTGGAGGCGATGCAGGGAGTGATGTGTGAGGTAAACGGGGGAGAGACGTGCAGCCAGTGTCTGCCGGTCAATCTCCAGGCGACGGCGCTGAAGCGTGTGAACATGGCGTTGCGCTGGCTGGTGAGGGACGATGGAATCGTCGACATGGGGTTGTGGCGGTCGATACCGAAGAGCAAGCTTTTCATTCCGCTTGACGTGCATGCCGGAAACACGGCGCGTAGCCTGGGGCTGCTGAGCCGGAAGGCCAACGACCGCAGGAGCGTGGAGCAGCTGACGGGGCTTCTGCGGACGATACGCCCCGAGGATCCGGCATTCTATGATTTCGCCCTGTTCGGAATAGGGATAGGGGAGTAGGGGTCAAGGGGATGAATCCCCTCGCACGGGACAATTGGGCTGACCGCCTTAATGGCTTCGCCGGAGCGTTATTGCTAATCGTTAATCACTAATCGTTAATCACTAATCGTTAATCACTAATCGCTAATCACTAATCACTAATCACTAATCGTTATCGCTATGTTTGTATCGAAGATATTGAAATTATATGCGGGATGGGGCATGGATGCGGATGTGGCGCCGCTGTGGAGCACACTGACTTCCGTGGGGCTGTCGTTGCTGCTGGCGTGGGTGGTGTATGAGCTTCTCACGAGGGTCGTGATACCGGTTGTGCTGAAGTTTGTGGCGTATACATCGGTGAAATGGGACGACATATTGCTGAATCCCCGGCTGCTGAAGGTAGTGGCGGAGCTTGTGTTCGTGATAGTGGCGCGGCTGACGCTTCCGGCGTCGCTTATCTATTATCCGGATATGGCCGGGCTTGCGTTGGTGGTATGCAAGGTGGGGCTGGTATGCGTCTGCGTGCATCTTGTCAACCGTTTCATACTGGCCCTCTACAACCTGCTGGAGGATAACTCTTCGAGCAGGATAACGACGCTGAAGGGCATCCGGCAGATGCTTCAGATCCTTACGGTGCTTGTCGGGTTGATAATCGTCGTCTCCATTCTCGCCAGGCGCGACCCCTTGGCGATAATCACGGGACTCGGAGCCGCAGCGACGGTGCTCATGCTGGTGTTCAAGGATTCGATAATGGGGGTGGTGGCCGGCGTGCAGCTTACGCTCAACGACATGCTCAGGCCGGGCGACTGGATCACGCTCCCTTCGCGCCATATCAACGGAAATGTGGTGGAGGTGGGTCTGACCACGGTCAAGATCCGCAATTTCGACAATACGATAGTGACTGTGCCGCCGTATTCGCTGATTTCGGAGTCGTATCAGAACTGGCGTGGGATGCGCGACAGCGGCGGAAGGCGCATGAACCGCAGCTTTACGATAGATGTGAATTCGGTGAGATTCTGCACGCCCCAGGAGACGGAGGCATTCGCGCGGGAGGAGTGGGGGAAGGGTCTTGCCGAGGGGGAGCGTCACGTCAACCTGACCCTTTACCGCCGCTATCTGGAGCATTATATCTCCGGGTTGCCCGACCTGAACACGTCGGACGATATGATATATATGGTGAGGGAACTTGCCCCGACGCCGCAGGGCGTGCCTCTGGAGCTCTATTTTTTCACTAAGAACACGGCCTGGAAGAGCTTCGAGCATATGCAGGCCGCCGTCATGGACCATGTCATGGCCTCGGTAGGGCGCTTCGGGCTCAGGATATACCAGGCCCCGTCAGGACTTGACTTAATATTTTGTGGCTCTCACGCGCTCGGCGAGCGGCGGATTAACGGAGCGGAGGGTGGATATGAACGCTGAGTCGTAGGCGGCGGCACAGTCATGGCGCCCGAGGGAGTCGTAGGCGTTCTTTGTCTTTGTGATTTCCCGGAGACATTTCCTCAGTCCGGCCGAGTCGGCCGGGGCGGATATAAGCACGGGGCGCGCGGCCTTGCGCCCCATCATCTGGGCCGCCTCGATCTCGGCTGTTACGGCCTCCGTGTGCTCAGTGCGTGCGCATCCCCCCGTAAGGAGGGACGCGCATATGACGGTGAGTATCATCAACGGCTTAGAAGGGGGTCTCATATGCCTGCACCTTTTTTAGCATGACGTCAAAAATGAGGGTGGAGTAGGGGGCTATTGCGCCGCTGCCGGTGGAGCCGTAGGCCGCGTTGTAGGGCACGACCACAGTCACGCTGTCGCCCTCGTGCATGTTGGTGAGGGCGATCTGCCATCCCGTTATCACATTGTTGACGCGCGTGCGGTAGAGCGAGTCTCCGTATGTGGTCATGGAATACGAGGAATCGAGCACCTTCGCGTCAATGTCGCGCAACTGGTATTTCACCAGCACCGTGCTGTTGTTGAGCGGCGAGAGATTCTTCCGGGTGAGGAGGGTATCGTTGTGCCACTTCATCAGCACGTAAGTGCCTGGCGCCCAGTCGGGGGTAATTTTCGTATATTCAAGGTCTTTGCCGGAGAGCGCGTTGCGGACGCTGTCGATGAATGACTCGTTGCGTCTGTACCATTCGGAATAGTCATCCGGATCGTTTCCGTTGAGACACGAGGCCATCACAAGCGCCAGCGGCGCGCTGAGCAAAGCCATCAAGGGTCTTTTCATTATGTCAGGTAAGGATGTATGTGTGGATTAAAATTTCACCTCAGGCGCCTTTGAAGCCCCGGCATCCGCCTTGAACTGCGGTTTCTCCTTGAAACCGAACCATCCGGCATAGATCATAGTCGGAAACTTCTTTATGCTGGTGTTGTAGTCTTTCACTGCCTCCGTATATCTCATCCTTTCGGTGGAGATACGGTTTTCCGTTCCCTCGAGCTGGGTCTGGAGGTTCATGAAATTCTGATTTGCCTTCAGGTCGGGATAAGCCTCGGTGACGGCGAGCAGCGACTTGAGCGCCTGAGAAAGCTCACCCTGCGCCTCCTGGTATTTTGCAAGCGTCTCCTCATTGAGATTGTCGGCGTCGATCGTGATCGACGTGGCCTTCGCGCGGGCGAGAGTCACCTTCTCGAGCGTCTCGCTCTCATGGCTGGCATAGCCTTTTACGGTAGCCACGAGATTTGGGATGAGGTCAGCGCGGCGCTGATACTGGTTTTCCACCTGGGCCCAGGCCTGGTCGACACCCTGCTGCTTCTCCACGAGGGAGTTGTAGTTGCAGGAGGAGAGTCCTGACATGGCGAAGACAGCCACGAGCGCGAAAAGGGCTTTTTTAATCAGATTTGCCATAGTAGCGGTAGGTTTTAGGGGAGACCCCTCCCCAGGGGATGGGGGAGGGAAGCCTCCTTGATTAAAGGTTTTTGCGGAGAAGGGTGTTGAGGCTGACCTTCTCGCTGAGAATTCTCTCCAGGTCATCTACGCTCACGCGCTCCTGCTCCATAGAGTCGCGGTGGCGCAGAGTCACGGTGTTGTCCTCGAGTGTCTGATGGTCTACCGTAATGCAGTAGGGGGTGCCGATGGCATCCTGGCGGCGGTAGCGCTTTCCGATGGAGTCCTTCTCATCCACCTGGCAGGTGAAGTCGAAGCGCAGGCGGTGCTGGATCTCGCGTGCCTTCTCGGGAAGGCCGTCTTTCTTGACGAGCGGGAGCACGGCACACTTCACGGGGGCGAGGGCCGGCGGGAAATGGAGCACGACGCGACGGTCTCCGTTGCCGAGGTCCTGGTCTTCGTAGCAGCTGCAGAAGACGCTGAGGAACATGCGGTCGACACCGATGGACGTCTCTATAACGTAGGGAGTATAGCTTTCGTTTAACTCCGGGTCGAAATACTGTATCTTCTTGCCCGAGAATTTCTCATGCTGGGAGAGGTCGAAGTTGGTGCGCGAGTGGATTCCCTCCACCTCCTTGAAGCCGAAGGGCATCTCGAACTCGATGTCGGTGGCGGCGTTGGCGTAGTGGGCGAGCTTCTCGTGGTCGTGGAAGCGGTATTTGGCGTCGCCCAGGCCGAGGGCCTTGTGCCAGCGCAGGCGGGTCTGGCGCCAGTAGTCAAACCATTTCAGCTCCTCGCCCGGACGCACGAAGAACTGCATCTCCATCTGCTCGAACTC
>DKYZ01000068.1:9434-18606 GCA_002493515.1 Porphyromonadaceae bacterium UBA7087
AAGAACTGCATCTCCATCTGCTCGAACTCCCTCATGCGGAAGATGAACTGGCGCGCCACGATCTCGTTGCGGAAAGCCTTGCCGATCTGGGCGATGCCGAAGGGGATGCGCATGCGTCCCGTCTTCTGGACGTTGAGATAATTCACGAAGATACCCTGGGCGGTCTCCGGACGCAGATACACCTCCATGGCTCCGTCGGCCGTGGAGCCCATCTCGGTCTTGAACATGAGGTTGAACTGGCGCACGTCGGTCCAGTTGCGGGTGCCCGAGATGGGGTCAACGATCTCATAGTCGAGGATGATCTGCTTGAGGTCGGCGAGGTCGTTGGCGTTCATGGCCGTCGAGAAACGCTCGTGGAGCTCGTCGCGCTTGCGCTGGTGTTCGAGCACACGCGGATTAGTCTGGCGGAACATTGCCTCGTCGAAGCTCTCGCCGAATTTCCTGGCGGCCTTGGCCACCTCCTTGTCGATTTTCTCGTCAAACTTGGCGATAAGGTCTTCAATGAGCACGTCGGCGCGGTAGCGTTTCTTGGAGTCGCGGTTGTCGATCAGGGGGTCGTTGAAGGCGTCCACGTGTCCGGATGCCTTCCAGATAGTGGGGTGCATGAAAATCGCCGAGTCGATGCCTACGATATTGTCGTGGAGCATCGTCATCGCCTCCCACCAGTAACGCTTGATGTTGTTCTTGAGCTCTACGCCGTTCTGGCCGTAGTCGTAGACGGCGGAAAGGCCGTCGTAGATCTCACTCGACTGGAACACGAAGCCGTATTCCTTGGCATGTGCCACTATGGTTTTGAAGACATCTTCCTGTTTTGCCATTGTCTTAATAACTTTTCTAATACCACATAAAGCTCCCGTCGGAGGGAGCGGTAAATACAAATGATTGGCAAAGTTACGAAAAAATAGGGAAAAATAAAAGCGCCGCTGTAAAAGCGGCGCTTTTGATGAGGCGTCTGATGTCGCGGGAGCCGGGCGAGCCGGTCCTCACGGTGACTGTCAGGCGAGGTTGGGGTTGAGTTCTTTCCACTTCTCAACGGGAGGAAGGACGCCCATGGCGATCACCTCGTCGCGCATCTTGCAGAGGTGTTCGTAGCTTGCCTGGAGGGCAGCCATCTCTTCGGGAGTGCCGGCGATAGCCTTTGTGTATACACCGTCGGCGTTGATTACTGAAGGCATGGCCATCATCACGTGGTGGAAGCGTGCGGTGTCGGCATAAGTGCCCACAGGATACTCAAACTGCTTGCCGCCCATGGCAGCCGCCATCATCTCCACGGAGAGATAAGCGGGGCTCTGGAATGAGCTGCGGCGACGGAGCTCGATGATCTTGGCTCCGCCCTGTGTCACCTCTTTCTGCATCTGCTCCCATTCGATCTGTGAGAGGCCGCGGCCGTTTACAGTCTCCTTTGCAGCGATTATGTCGGTAAGCTTCTTGCCGTCGACAGTGGTGGGGGTAGCGAATACAGCCATCTTCTCGCCGTGGCCGCCGTATGTGTAGGCGTTCTTGATTGCAGTCTGGCTTACGCCGAAGTGGAGGGCGAGAGCCTCTTTGAGACGTGTGGAGTCAAGGGCGGCGAGAGTAGCCACCTGGTTGGGCTTGAGGCCGCTGTGGATGAGAGCCACGAGGCCGGTGATGTCGGCAGGGTTGAAGATGACAACGAGGAATTTGGCATCCGGGCAGTATTTCTTGATGTTCTGTCCGAGCTCCTCGGCCACCTTAGAGTTGCCGGCGAGCAGGTCCTCGCGGGTCATGCCCTCCTTACGGGGCGCACCCCCTGACGAGATGATATACTTGGCATCCTTGAATGCCTCGGCGGCGTCTGTGGTGCTGGTGAAGTTGATGTCGTCGAAACCGCACTGACGCATTTCCTTAGCCACGCCCTCGGCGCTGAAAACGTCATAAAGGCAGATGTTGGGGGTGAGGTGCATCATGGCGGCTGTCTGTGCCATGTTCGAGCCGATCATGCCGGCGGCGCCGACGATGACGAGCTTGTCTTCTGTGAGAAAATTCATGACTTTGCTGTTTTATTTAAGAAAATAAGTGATTTTATGTTGATGATATCGTTATTATAACCTTGGGCCGGGGGCATTTGTTGCCTTGTGTGCGTGAAAAAAGCTTAAAAAGCTTCCGCAGGGAGAATAGTTCGGACGGGGAGCGCCGGCATCAAACCAAATCGGACGGATTTTGTTAGAATTGGAAAGAAGCTGGAATCCGGCTTCAAAGTTAATAATATTCCGCCAAAATGAAAAGAAACATTCAACGCAAAATTAATAAAGTATCTCCGAGAGGCATATTTATGGGGATATTGATGACACTCGGGGCGGCTGCGATGACTGCCCAGAACAGTCTGCCCGCGCCCGGCTCGGGCGGAAGCTACAATCCGGCCCCCTCGTGGCCGCGAAACGGAATCGGCTGGAATCCCGGCCCGCCGCCACCTCCGTCATGGGGCGGCCCCTGGGGAAATCCGGGATGGTACGGCTCGCCGACGGTGATAGTCAATAACTCTTATCCCAACTGGGACAACCAGGGGACGATCAACGTCATGGCGTGTGGCTACGACGCGCAGGGGGTATGGAGAACACTGCCGCTGCATGTGGCATACACATACAACGGCGTGAACTATGACGTGACCGTGATCAATGCCTGGAATCCCTGGACGGACATGTGGGACCGTAACGTCGACCAGCCGGCCTATAACACGAGCTATTATCTCAACGGGACCACATTCGATTTCTACACGGTCCTGTCGACGGGCACGTATTATTTCAATCTGTAATCACATCTCGGCCTCGCCATATCCGCTGCCGTCCATAGGCTCGGCATCATCGCCTCCTTCCCGGCCCCTGTGGTCCTGTTTGGCCTTCATGTTGCCGAAGGAGAATTTCACTGTCAGCTGCAGACGCCTGCCGCCTCGCCAGCGTTCCGACTCCTGGGTGTAGTCGATGCCGTCGATGGTGTTCTTGAACTTGCGGGAGTCGAAGATGTCGCGGCAGTTGAGCGAGAACGACCAGTTGCCGACTACCTTCCTGAGGCCGGCGTTGACCGACCATCCCCCCTGGTGGGAACCTTGCGCGCTTAGGTGGCGCGAGGAATAGTTGCCTGTGGCCTGCAGGGAAAGCCCCCAGGGGAGGCGCACCGAGGCCATTAGGCGGGCGTCCCAGGCGAAGCTGTTCTGGCTGTCGTTGTGGAGGGCAACGGCTGTGCCGTGTTCGGTCATGAAGTCATAATCCCACGCATTGATGTGGTTGTTGTAGAGGTTCACCGTCGTGGTGAGGTCGAGCCGGCTGCGGAAGAGAGAGTTCTTTACCACGATCTCGCATCCGGAGTTGATCTGGTCGGCCACATTGGCGAAAGTGGAATACATCACGTCGCCGTCGAGGTAGCTGATGCGGCTCATCATGTTTGATGTGGTGCGCATATAGGCCGAAAGGCTGATCATGTGGTATGTCCAGCTCTTGATGTAGTTAAGCTCGAAAGCGTTTGAATACTGGGGCTCAAGCTGCGGATTGCCGAAGGAGACGTTGGTGGGGTCGGAGATGTTGTGGAAAGAGTTGAGCTGTCCCCCCCAGGGACGTCTGATTCTGCGAGTGTAGTTGATCTGGAGCTCGTTGTCGTGGGGCAGGGCGTATGATATGTATGCCGAGGGGAAGAGGGCGAAGAAATTTTTCTTGAAGAGCGGCGCCTCCTCCTTTGTCTGTCCGTATTCAAGCGAGCGGGTCCTGACCTGCCAGGCTTCCGAGCGCAGGCCTGCGGAGAACGACAGTTTCTCGACTTTACCGCCGAAAGTGACGTAAAGGGCCGAGATGTTGTTGTTGTAGATGAAGCGGTTCCAGAGGGCCTCGTTGAGGGCGAGGTCGGAAGGGATGGTGCCCTGCATCACGCTCACGGGGCTGTTCTCGTGGTTGTAGTTTCCGTTGAAGCCGGCCTCGAGCTTGAAGCGCTCGTTGAGGTTGTTGGTGTAGTCAATCTTCGCTTCGTAGGAATTTGTACCGATATTCTGGTTCTGCACCTGCTCGAGTGTCTCCCTCTCAGTCCCGTAATCCATGGCCTGCGAGTAAGAGTTCTCGCTCGGGCCTCCCCAGTGGTTGTAGGCGGCCGTGATGTCGAGGGTGTGCGAGTCGCTCCATTTGTGAAGGTATCCGATTTCGGCATGCGCTCCACGCATGTCACCCTTTTCATGCGAGTAGTTGCTGTTCGCAATCCAGTTGCCGGGAAGATTGGAGGTGTATTCGGTCAGCGAGTGTCCCCAGCGGTGGCCGAGCATTCCGAAGCCCGACACAGAGAACTCGTCTCGGTCGGTGAGGTGGTATGTGGCGCCCAGACGCAGGAAGAGATTGTTGCCGTGGTTGCGTGTGGAGCCGTCGGAGTTTGTGAAGTAGCCGTCGTCATATGTGCGGCGCATCATGTTGCCCCCCTTGTTGTGGCGCATGCGGAAGCCGATGCCTGCGAATGCGTCCCATTTCGAGTTATTGTAATTTATGTTGAACCCGGCATTGCCGCCCCCGAATGTGTTGGCGGTGAGTTCAGCGCTGCCGAAATAGCCGCCGCGCCTGTCTTTCTTGAGGATGATGTTGATGATGCCGGCTGTCCCTTCCGGGCTGTATTTTGCCGAGGGGTTGGTGATTACCTCGATGCGCTCGATGCTTTCCCCGGGAATCTGCTCGAGAATCTGGGCACGGTTGTCGGCTGTGAGGCCCGATTCCTTGCCATTGATCCATACCGTGACCGAGGAGTTGCCTCTGAGCGAGACCTCGCCGTCCTGGTCTACCTCCACGGAAGGGATTGATTCCAGAAGTTCGCTTGCCGACTGTCCGGCCGCCGCGATGTTGGCGTCGACGGTGAATACTTTCTTGTCAAGCTCGAAGCGCATCTGGCTTCGTATACCCTCTACCACCACCTCCTGCAACACTTTGGTGTCGTCGGCGAGCTTTATGACACCTATATTAATATTGCCTCCGGCCACGGTCACGGGTCGTTCCTGAGTTACGCTGCCTATGTTGGTAATACGCACGGTATATTTGCCGTCTTTCACTTTTGGCAGCTTGAAGAGGCCCTTCTCGTCGGTGTTTGTGCCTATCGGCATCGGTTTCCCCTTTTCGTTGATGAGCTGGACGGTGACAAAATCCATCGGCTCTCCCGAGTCTTTGTTGACTACGCTGCCGGATATGATGCCGTCGGCAAGCATCGCAAGGGGGCAGGCCAGGAGAGCCCCGGCCAGCATTATGGTTCTGATCATTATTCTAAGCGTTCAATAATAGTGTGGAATATACACTATTGACTAATAAGGGCTGCGAAAGTTTAATCGCGGGGTTGGATTCTTGCCGGGGTTGGAGCTGATTTCGGGGAGCGGACCCAGGGAGCGTGTCCGGGGTTGGAGCCCCGGGCACGGAACGGGCTAACGCATGAGAAGAGCGGGAAGGATGATAAATGGAATAGCGGGATGATAAAGGGAGGGGAGGAGAGAGGCTATTGCGGGGGGAATCAGAAGGAGCCGTAGCGCAGGCGGCGGTAGTAGTTGTAGGTGGCGGCGGTCATGTAGGGCTGCACCCACAGGAAGCCGATGCCGCATGTGAGCAGGGCGAGAAGGATCCATCCGATGAAGTGGAGCCAGAGGCAGAAGAGGTCGGCCTTGTGGCCGTTCATCATGTTCCAGCTTTTCTGGAGAGCGTCCATGCCGGTGATGTTGGGGTCGTCGGCCATGATGAAGAAGGTCATGGAGAATCCCAAGGCGGCGATTATGCCCGGCACGATGAGGAGCGCCGTGCCGATGGATATGGCCAGGAGGCTGAGGCAGCCTGCCACGAGGGTCTGGGCGAAATTGCGGAATCCGACGAAGAGGAGGTCGTAATTATCGCGTCCCGTCTGCATGAGACACATCAGGAAGAGGATATAGCCGAGCGACATCGGGCCTCCTATGATATAGTCGCCAATTGCGATAGTGCCTGCGGCAGACATTATGATGAGATATATAAGGGTGCCGACGGCAGCCGTCAGCCATTTGTCGGAGAGGGCTGATTTTGCCCTCTGCATCATCAGGGAGTGTTCGTTGTTCATGTTTTTTATGCAAAATTAATAAAAGTGGCGATAAAAAGGGTCTGGATTAGCCGTTAATTTGCAAAAATTTATTAAATTCGCTGCTTATAAGGGGCGCGGGGCGTCTGAGGCTTCCGCGCATCCCGTCTTTCGGCTGATTTTGAGCCGGATGCGTCGGCAATCCGAACAAGAATTAACCAAACATAAAAAAACATGAAAGAGACAGACGACAACTTGACCACGGGGACCGGTCTGCCGGAGAACGCGTTTCGCGAGCTTGCGGCCGACGAGGTTTATGAACCCGTGATGTCGCCGGCCCGCGACCAGGAGGAGGTGACCCCCTACTCCGTCGGCACGGGTCTGGTGATGGCCATTGTGTTCAGTGCCGCCGCAGCCTATCTTGGGCTGAAGGTGGGACAGGTGTTCGAGGCTGCCATTCCTATCGCCATCATAGCGATGGGTCTGAGCAACGCCCTGGGTAAGAAAAACGCCCTGGGGCAGAACGTTATCATCCAGTCGATCGGAGCATGCTCCGGAGTAATTGTGGCGGGAGCGATCTTCACTCTTCCGGCGCTGTTTATCCTCCAGGCGAAGTATCCCGACATCACTGTGCAGTTCTACCAGATATTCCTGAGCTCTCTGCTCGGCGGTATTCTGGGAATCCTTTTCTTCATCCCCTTCCGTAAGTATTTCGTGAAGGACATGCACGGCAAGTATCCCTTCCCGGAGGCTACGGCCACAACCCAGGTGCTTATCTCGGGCCAGGGAAAGGCCGGGGCAGAGAAAGAGGGCGGCCAGGCCAAGACGCTTATCGTGGCGTCGCTCATAGGAGGTATCTACGACTATCTTGTGGCTACGTTCGGATGGTGGGCCGAGACAATCACGACCACGGCTGCCGGCTGGGGCCAGACGATGATGGAGAAGACGAAGGTGGTGCTCAGTTGCAACACGGGCGCCGCTCTGCTGGGTCTGGGCTACATCGTGGGTCTGAAATATGCCTTCGTCATATTCTCGGGCTCGATCTTCGTATGGTGGATTATCGTGCCTCTGCTCGGCACTTATGGCTCGCCTGAGTTCCAGGCGATGGCTCCCGACGCTATTTTCAAGGATTATGCCCGTATGATCGGTATCGGCGGTATCGCCATGGCCGGTGTGATCGGCATCGTCAAGTCGTGGCCGGTGATTGCCCAGGCCGTAGGTCTTGCCGGGCGTGAGCTCAAGGGTAAGGCCTCCACAGCCAAGGAGGTGAGATGGCAGACCGACATATCGATGAAACATATCGTCTTCTTCATAGCCATAGCTTTGGTGGCTGTGCTCATCTTCTTCTGGTTCGGAGTCATCAACACGCTATGGCAGGCTCTCGTGGCGTGGGTGGTTGTGACTGTCATCGCGTTCCTCTTCACTACTGTGGCTGCCAACGCGATTGCTATTGTCGGCAGCAACCCTGTGTCGGGAATGACGCTTATGACGCTTATCATCGCTTCGGCGATATTCGTGGGTATCGGCCTTAAGGGCACATCTGGCATAGTTGCTTCGATGGTGATCGGCGGCGTTGTCTGCACGGCCCTCTCCATGGCTGGCGGTTTTGTGACCGACCTCAAGATCGGCTACTGGCTCGGCTCTACTCCCAAGAAGCAGGAGAGTTGGAAATTCCTCGGCACTCTCGTGTCGGCGGCCACTGTCGGCGGTGTGATAATGATTCTCAACCAGGTGTATGGTTTCACAGGCGACGACGCCCTCGTGGCTCCCCAGGCCAACGCTATGGCCAAGGTGATCGAGCCCCTTATGATGGGTGGCGACACTCCCTGGATTCTTTATATGGTGGGAGCTATCCTGGCGTTGATTCTCAACTGGCTCGGTGTTCCGGCCCTGGCGTTCTGCCTCGGTATGTTCATCCCGCTGTCGCTCAACACCCCGATGCTTGTCGGAGGCGCGATAGCCTATTTCGTAAGTCATTCGTCGAAAGACCAGAAGGTGAACAACGCCCGCCGCGACCGTGGCACGCTGCTTTCTTCCGGCCTTATAGCCGGCGGCGCCCTGTTCGGCGTTTTCGCCGCTGTGACGAGATTCGCCGGATTTGAGTATACCTCCCCGCTTGACGCCGGTCTGACCCAGATTCTCGGCTGCGTGGCCTACGCCCTGCTGATAATCTACCTCTACACCGACAGCAAACGCGCGAAACTCTGACCAATCCGGCATGGAGTGATTTTTATTTTATAGTTAACAAAGAAAATGTTTGTGCATTTCTGAGTGTAGGGACATGCCTTTGGCATGTGGTATTGCCCAGACAATAAATGCAAAAATACTTTGTGAGCATACTATAATAAGCCCGGGGTAAACAATTTTGTTTACCCCGGGCTATTGTCTGTCCAGACCCTCAGGGCCTGGCATTCACGCTTGACATTCAACTGGTATGGCGATACCAACAATAACTCCATACCTGGGTATCAATATCGGTATACATACCAACCAAATAGTTCTTAATTTAAGTTTCGCAAGTTCAACTTGCTGATTTCAGATTGTAAAATTTAGCTATATGAGCCAGTTTGTCAGAGTGATTGATCACAGCGTCGTAGACTTCCTCGTCCAACAGCCCGAAAGCACTCGCTATTGCCGTGACCAGTTCCTGAAGGACTCCCCATATCTGTTGTGCGACAGAGAGCTGTACGGTCTCCCTGGAAACCTCACGGAAGAGACCGCCGATGGTCACATAGTCGCAGAAGCTTTTTGCGACGGAGAGAATGTTGTATTGCAGACAGCACAATGTGGCTGCGGCAATCTGGGATGCGAAGCAGGTGCTCTGGCACTTGCCGAATCCAAGATTGGTCTTGCAGTCCTTGAATACCACCTCAAGGGCCCAGCGTCTGGAATAGATCTCCCATGCCTTGAGGAAATCCAGCCCCGTGTCAGTCGTAAGCAATCCATTCCATTTGCCGTGGCTGGTCCGGCGAACAAGGAAGATCCTTACCGGAACATCCCCGAATGTGGCGTCAAACATGATATGGCTGCATTTGAGCTTACGGCTGTACTTCTTGAGCTTGAGTTTCTTGCCCAGCCTGACAAGCGCCGGTGCCGAGAGGTCTCCATGCTCGGTATGGTATTTTGTCTTGCCGTTCTCGCCGACCTTTATCATGCCGAGCCA
>DKYZ01000068.1:18840-19694 GCA_002493515.1 Porphyromonadaceae bacterium UBA7087
TGGTATTTTGTCTTGCCGTTCTCGCCGACCTTTATCATGCCGAGCCAATGGCATTTGATGTGACGGCTATGGATGAAACGGACAATCTCCTTGTTAGTGAACCAGCTGTCGGCCAGGACATAACTGAACTTCACGCCTTTGCGGATGGCTCGTTTTATCATCCCCTTGGCAAGTTCTATCTTGGACATGTCGTATTCCTTCTCCCTTTGGCGGAGCACTTCGCTGTCATGTTCGGTAGTGTGACGCCGCATGAGTTCTTTTTCACTCATGCCATAGTTTCCTTTTTTGCCCTTCTCTCCGACGATGGCGAAATCAAGAAGAATCTGGGAAACCCCGTCGGTGACGGCCACACAGAGACATTTGAATCCGAGCACCGCCTTGTGGGCCAGATGGGAGTGAACCCGGCCGATTTTCTCGATAGTCCGGCCAGTCTTCTCATGGTCGGTGTCGTCAAGAATCAGACAGACGTCCCCGGCCTTATGGTCGGAACGCATATGTATACGGTTCCACAACTGGACGGATATATGCCAGAGGGCTTTTCTCCAGTCTATGTCGGGATTTTCCATAAACCGGTAAAAGACATCTTTCCTTGCCTTGACCAATGGTTCGAGAATGCCGTGCCTCTGATTGCGGTACGCGTTTTTGATGCCGAAGCAAGGGAAGAGCAGAAGGCATTGAAATACGGTGAGCAGCCGATACACGCAGTTGCGCTTGCTTGTGACGGCAAGCGTGTCACGCTCGGTCATCCTGACCTGGGAGAGAACGGAACTTATGCTCTGCATCGCGGCTGTCATATCAGAATTTTTGAAAAAGTCTTTGATATCCGAGAGAAAAGGTGTAATTTTGTGTATCGA
>DKYZ01000068.1:19903-40819 GCA_002493515.1 Porphyromonadaceae bacterium UBA7087
CTTTGATATCCGAGAGAAAAGGTGTAATTTTGTGTATCGACATGGGCTTGAGTACTTTTTAGTTTGGTACCTTAAAATTACTCATTTTCTGCCACATAGGCAAGAAACCATGTCGTTTTTTATGCCCCTATCTCTGGAAATCTGTACTTGCGAAACTTAAATAAAACATATTTTAACAGCATGCTTGCAAAGTATTTTTGCATTTATTGTCTGGGCAATACCACATGCCAAAGGCATGTCCTTACACTCAGAAATGCACTGGCAAAAAAAACAGTTGCGGCTCTTCACTTTCTGAAAGCGAAGAGCCGCAATTGTTTTTGAGTGTTTTTTAATGTGGAGCCGGATTGCGGCATCAATGGCGGCCGGCAAAGGCCGGGTCGTTGGCGAGGAGCCACTGGGCAATCTGGACGGCGTTGAGGGCCGCACCCTTCTTGATCTGGTCGCCTACCACCCAGAAGCTCAGTCCGCAGTCGTCGCAAAGATCCTTGCGGATGCGTCCTACGTAGACGGGATCCTCGTTGGCGATGTCAAGAGGCATCGGATACTGCTTCTCGGCGGGATTGTCCTTCACCACAAGCCCCGGAGCCTTCTCAAAAGCTTCCACAGCCTCCTCCACACTCACCGGACGCTCCGTCTCGACCCATATCGCCTCGCTGTGCGCCCTCATCACCGGGACACGCACACACGTTGCCGACACCTTTATGTCGTCGGAATGCATGATCTTGCGCGTCTCATTATACATCTTCATCTCCTCCTTGGTGTAACCGTTGTCGGTGAAGACATCGATGTGGGGAATCACGTTATAGGCCAGCTGATATGCGAACTTCTCGATGGTCGGGGTCCTGTTGTCGGCAATCTCCTGAAACTGCTTCGTCAGCTCGTCCATCGCAGCCGCGCCTGCACCGCTGGCCGCCTGGTAGGTGGCCACATGCACGCGGCGTATGCGCGACAGGTCGTCGATAGGCTTGAGCGCCACCACCATCTGGATTGTCGTGCAGTTGGGGTTGCCGATGATGTTGCGCGGACGGCAGAGCGCATCGCTGCCGTTGACCTCGGGCACCACCAGGGGAACGTCGGAATCCATGCGGAACGCACTGCTGTTGTCAATCATCAGAGCGCCATGGCGTGTGATCACGTCGGCATATTCACGCGAGGTCGAAGCCCCGGCTGAAGTGAAGGCTATGTCGATGCCGGAGAAGTCTGACTCACGGGTAAGCTCCTCCACCACATAATCCCTCCCCCTGAAGGAATAAGCCCTCCCCGCGCTTCTGGCTGAGCCGAACAGTCTCAGACTGTCGATAGGGAAATTCTGCTCGTCGAGCACCCGGAGCAACTCCTGTCCCACGGCGCCGCTGGCGCCTACTATTGCTATATTCATGATGCGCGAGTCATTACTGGCGGCCGCTGACTGCGACGTTGCCGTTGATTTTCTTCACCAGACCCTGGAGCACGTTGCCCGGACCGAGCTCGATGAACTCATCCGCTCCGTCGGCCACCATCGCGAGCACATCCTGTGTCCAGCGTACCGGAGCCGTGAGCTGCTTGATGAGGTTGGCCTTGATCTCCTCAGGGTCGGTGTGGGGCTTGCCGTCGACATTCTGATATACGGGGCAGACGGGAGTGTTGAACTTGGCCTCCGCTATGGCCTCGGCAAGCTCCTCCTGGGCCGGCTGCATCAGCGGGCTGTGGAAAGCGCCGCCCACCTTCAGACGGAGGGCACGCTTGGCACCGGCCTCCTTCATCCTGACGCAGGCAGCGTCGACAGCCTCGACAGCACCTGAGATAACCACCTGGCCGGGGCAATTGTAGTTGGCCGGAGCCACCACACCCTCTACAGCGGAACATATCTCCTCCACCTTCTCGTCGGGAAGAGCGAGCACGGCCGCCATGGTCGACGGCTCTGCCTCGCAGGCCTTCTGCATGGCGTGGGCACGGGCCGAGACGAGTTTCAGACCCTCCTCGAACGACAGCGCCCTGGCTGCCACAAGAGCGGAGAACTCGCCCAGGCTGTGGCCGGCTGTCATGTCAGGCCTGAAGTCGTCGCCAAGTGTCCTGGCAAGAATCACACTGTGGAGAAAGACCGCGGGCTGTGTGACCTTGGTCTGCTTGAGGTCATCCTCGGTGCCGTCAAACATGAGGTCGGTGATGCGGAAGCCAAGAATCTCGTTGGCCTTCTCGAAAAGCTCACGGGCGGTCTCGTTGCTCTCGTAGAGATCCTTGCCCATGCCTACAAACTGGGCACCCTGGCCCGGGAAAACATATGCTTTCATATCAATCGATATTTTGGTTGCGTTTCTAATTCTTAGATTATTCGCGGATTTTGCGTCTGCAAAATTAGCAATAATAATCGGAATAAGAAAATCAGTCGACGCGCAGGCAGGGGTTTACGAGAAACACCCTCTCCGTGGCGCGTGTCATCGAGGTATACAGCCAGCGGTAGAACTCGGGGCCTATGGCGTCGGGCTGGATGTTGCCCATGTCGATGTAGACGTGTTTCCACTGACCTCCCTGAGCCTTGTGGCAGGTGACGCAATAGGCGTATTTCGCCTGGAGGGCGTTGTAGTAGGGGTCTTCCATCACCCCCTTGATCTTATGCGACAGCTCCCCCTCGTATTGCGAGAGCACGCGGTTGTAGAACCGCTCCATCTCCTCGCGGGGAATCGAAGGCCCCTCCGCCACGAGGGAGCGCAGCATGAGTTTCGCTCCGACGGTGACATTGTCGGAGAAGAGATGCAGCTCGACATCCACGAAATATCTTCCGTACATCTTTTCGGTGCGGCCTACCCACGTCACCTCCGCCGTGTCGCCGTTGGCGATGAAATTGCGCATCTTGTTCTCCTTGCTCCAGTAATAGTCGTTTTTGGCGATTATTATCCTGTCGCCTCGCTGCAAGGGCTCGTCAGCCATCATGACGATGTTTCTAATGGCAGTGTTGAAATCATTCGCACGCCGGTTTGAGCGGGTGACGATCAGCGTCTCCTCCTGGCCCACCATCGACCATGAGTCGGAAATGGAGTCGGCCAGCTCCACGTTGTCCACCGCCCTTATGTCGGGAAAGCCGCTTGCCTCAAGGTAAAACAGCTCGGGGTCAGGCGGGGAATACAGGGCGTGGCGGGCTATGGTGGCGTTATGCAGGATTCCGCTCTGCGCGGCCTGGCGCACGGGGATGTCGAGAGTGAAGCACACCGGGTTCAGACCTATGGCGCGAAGCCTGTCGGGATTCATCGCCGGGCTCTCGTCGAGACCTACCGGGGGGAGCTGCGCCTCGTCGCCCACGAGAATCATGGCGCATCCGGGAGCGGAATAGACGTGGTGGGTGAGCATGCAGAGAAGCGACCGCCCCGGGTCGGGCGAGTCAGTGACCATTGACGCCTCGTCGATGATGAATACCGTGTCGCGGTCGTTGTTCTCGGCCAGGAAAAAGGTGTGGTTGGCCGGGTCGGCTGAATTACCCCGGAATAGGCGCTTGTGGATTGTGGAAGCCGGACGCCCCGAGAAGGCGGAGGCCACTTTCGCCGCGCGCCCGGTAGGGGCGAGCAGCACTGTCTTCACCCGGCAGTCGGAGAGAGCCTTGATTACGGCGCCTACCACGGAAGTCTTTCCCGTGCCGGCATATCCGTTGAGCAGGAAGACGTCGCGTGAGCCATGGCGGCATATGAAGTCGGAGAGGGCGTTGATGAGGAGAAATTGCTGTGGAAGGGGCTCGAAGGGGAGCGAGGCCAGGGCAGCGGCTGAAAGAAGGGTGGGGTCCATGGTAGTGAAGGCCGGCGGGTATGGTCAAAAAGAGCCGACACAAGGCAAAGTTAGGAAAAAAAAGCATAAAAGGCAACCTCGGAGCGCCCCGTAGCGTGAAAAAAACGCAAACAGAGATAAAATGTATTAAAACAGGGTTGATGAACGGGAATTTATTGTTAACTTTGCAACGTGAAAGAGGGGAGAGACTTCCCCCGAGGCATCCAAAGATAAGAAACCAATTCAGCTATAACCCTAATTATAGATTAAGCGATGAAAATAGAAAAGATTATCGGTCGCGAGGTACTTGACTCGCGTGGCAATCCGACAGTAGAGGTAGATGTGATTCTCGAGAGCGGCGTAATGGGCCGTGCAGCTGTTCCGTCAGGAGCGTCGACAGGCGAGAACGAGGCTCTTGAGCTTCGCGACGGCGACCCGAAGCGCTACATGGGCAAGGGCGTCACCAAGGCAGTGGCCAATGTCAACGGCCCCATTGCCGAGTGCCTCATCGGCCGCAGCGCGCTTGACCAGATCGGCATCGACCAGGCCATGCTTGACCTCGACGGCACCCCGACGAAGTCGAACCTCGGCGCAAACGCCATCCTCGGCGTGTCGCTTGCCACAGCCAAGGCCGCAGCCAACTATCTCGACCTTCCCCTTTACAAATATATAGGTGGCGCCAATACCTACGTGCTTCCCGTGCCTATGATGAACATCATCAANNTGACTCACGTGGCAATCCTACCGTTGAGGTAGACGTAATCCTTGAATCCGGCGCACGTGGCCGCGCTTCAGTTCCCTCTGGAGCATCCACTGGTGTCAACGAGGCTCTTGAGCTTCGCGACGGTGACAAGTCACGCTATATGGGCAAGGGCGTACAGAAGGCTGTAGCTAATGTCAACGGACCTATCGCCGAGGCCCTCAAGGGTATGAGTGCTCTCGACCAGATCAGAATTGACGAGACTATGCTCGCTCTTGACGGAACTGAGACTAAGAGCAACCTTGGAGCAAACGCTATCCTTGGCGTGTCTCTTGCTGTCGCTAAGGCTGCTGCCGATTACCTCGACCTCCCCCTCTACAAATACATCGGTGGCTGCAACACTTGCAGTCTTCCTGTTCCTATGATGAACATTATCAACGGTGGCGCACACTCTGACGCTCCCATCTGCTTCCAGGAGTTCATGATCCGTCCTATCGGCGCATGCTGCTTCAAGGAGGGTATCCGCATGGGCACAGAGGTGTTCCATCATCTCAAGAAAGTGCTCAAGAGCCGCGGCCTCTCCACGGCTGTAGGCGACGAGGGTGGTTTCGCTCCCGCGCTCGACGGCACTGAGGACGCTCTCGACGTAATCATGCAGGCCATCAAGGACGCAGGCTACGAGCCCGGCAAGGATGTGACAATCGGTCTTGACTGCGCATCGTCGGAGTTCTATCATGACGGCGTCTACGACTACACATGGAAGCAGGGTCCCGACGCTCCCAAGCGCACAAGCGAGGAGCAGGCCAAGTTCCTCGAGGAGCTCATCACGAAATACCCCATCGACTCGATCGAGGACGGTATGGACCAGAACGACTGGGAGGGCTGGAAGATCCTCACCGACCTTATCGGCGACCGCTGCCAGCTCGTTGGCGACGACCTCTTCGTTACCAACGTGAAGTATCTTGAGAAGGGTATCGAGCTCGGCTGCGCCAACTCCATCCTCGTCAAGGTCAACCAGATCGGCACGCTGACCGAGACTCTCCGCGCAGTGGAGATGGCTCAGCGCAACGGCTACACCGCAGTGATCTCCCACCGCTCGGGCGAGACGGAGGACGCTACGATCGCCGACATAGCCGTGGCTACCAATGCCGGACAGATCAAGACCGGTTCCGCAAGCCGCAGCGACCGTATGGCCAAGTACAACCAGCTTCTCCGCATCCAGGAGGAACTCGGCAGCGAGGCTGTCTACGGCTACAAGAAGATCGCCCGCAAGGGATAATCCGCACAAGTCTGCCCAGGCAGATGACGATAACATGGGACGCATCCGAACAGGATGCGTCTCATTTTTATTTGCAGGTGTCGCCGATGGTTTGTAATTTTGTGGAAAACTTGCATGCTATGAACACACACCACATCATAAGATATATAATTGCGGCGGCTGCCGCGCTTGGAATGTCGGGCGCGGCCTCGGCAGCCAGAGACTACAGATACCATTGCGGAGAGGACACCGTATTCGCGCAGAAAGCCATCACGGAGCTTTCAGCTACCGAGAACCTCGGAAAGAGGATAGTGGCCGCGGCGCACATGCTTGAGGGGATACCCCTGGCGGCGTCGGTTGAGAACGACTCTGTCGGCACGCTTATGGTCAATTTCCACAGCTTCGACAATCTCGACTTCATCACGTCTGTCATGGCGCTCGCCAGAAGCGCAGGGATGCAGGGTGCCGACTGGCGCACGTATGCCTCGATGCTGGAGAATGTAGGGCGAAGAAAGGGGGAGGACAAGGGATTCGCCTCGAAGCTGAAATACGGCTCGCAGTGGATAGTCGACAATATCTACCGGGGCAACATAAAGGACATGACGGAATATTTCGAGGGCTCCACCTTCAAGACCAAGACCCTTGACCATTTCACCAGAAACCGCGACCTCTATCCGGCGCTTGCCGATTCGGCCACGTATGAGGCGCAGAGGATGGTGGAGATGGGCTTCTACAGCCATAAGATTCCGCATGTGAAGAAGCAGACCATCAACAACAGGAATTTCAGCGAGCTGCTCAAGGACGGCGACATCATCATGCTGCTTCCGAAAGAGCCCGACTACGACCTGTATGACGTGGGAGTGGTGGAGATAAAGGAGGACGGCCCGCATCTGATCCATCTGTCGCGCGAGGCAGGGAAAGTGACGGCGGATGAATATCCGTTGTCGCGCCTGTTCAAGCTCGAGAGCCAGCATTTCTACGGCTTCCGCTTCCTGCGTCCGGAGGAATGAGGAGCCTCGGGCAAGTGGCCGCGCGAGGGGTGTCAGGCCCGCCAATCGGGGTTGATTAATGTCATAAATTCAGATTTGCATGGAAAAATGATATAAAAATATCTTAAAATTATTGGAGGGTATTGTTTTATTGGTTGCATTTTGCTAACTTTGCAGATTCAAACCCTTAAATGAACCAAACTTCTATGAGATCTAAGCGGTCAACAAAAATATTAATGATTTACACCGGCGGAACCATCGGCATGAAGGAGAATCCGTCGACCCATGCTCTTGAGCCGTTGGATTTCAGCCATCTGCTCGACAATGTGCCTAAGCTCAAGATGCTTGACTACAAGATTGACAGTCTCCAGTTTTCGGAGCCCCTCGATTCCTCGGCCATGACTCCATGCCATTGGAAGGAGATAGCCGAAGCCATAGAGAAGCATTACGAAGACTACGACGGATTTGTGATCCTGCACGGCACAGACACGATGGCCTACACGGCGTCTGCCCTGAGCTTCATGCTCAAGAACCTCCGGAAGCCTGTCATAATCACGGGCTCGCAGCTGCCCATAGGGGAGGTGCGCACAGACGGAGAGGAGAATCTTATCACGGCCCTGCAGGTGGCTGCCGAATGCGACAGCGAAGGCAAGCCGATGGTGAAGGAAGTGGCCATTCTTTTCGAGAACTCGCTTCTCAGAGGAAACCGCAGCACCAAGCACAGTGCCGACAAGTTCAACGCTTTCCAGTCGAACAATTATCCGAGGCTTGCAAAGATAGGGCTCGGAATCACGTATAATCATGACGCCCTGCTGCATGAGAAATGCGGCTGCGACGCCAAGCTCGAGGTGGAATACGGCTTCGACAGCAATGTGATGGTGATCGACCTTTTCCCCGGTCTCCACGAGAATCTCTTCCGCTATATGCTCAACGCCCCCGGAATAAGGGGAATAGTGATGAAGACGTTCGGAGCCGGCAACGGTCCGTCGGCCGACTGGTTTCTCAAGGAGCTGAAGGAGGCTGTCGACAGGGGCGTGGTCATAGTCAACGTCACGCAGTGCGGCAACGGGTGTGTGCTTCCCTACCGCTACGAGACAGGGCGCAAGCTGCGCGAGGCGGGAGTAATATCCGGCCATGACCTCACGGCCGAGGCCGCCATCACGAAGCTCATGCATCTTCTCGCCCAGTCGGACGACCCTGCGGAGGTGAAGCGCCGTATGGAGGAGAATATCTGCGGCGAGATGACCGATCTCTGATTGAAATAATACCGACATATTCAAAGGGCTGTCCCCATCAGCGGGGACAGTCCTTTGAATTTCATGCCATAAATATCGTGCCATCAATCGAGCTCGAAGCCGAACTCCTGGCCTTTGCGTAGCGTGGGGATGCCCTCCTTCATCCAGCGCGGCATCGGGTCTCCCTTGAGATAATGGTCGAAAAACTGCTGGAGGCGGCGTGTTATGTCTTTTCTGTTGCGTCGCTCCTTGAGGTTGTGTTCCTCTCCGTTATACTGGAGCATCCACACCGGTTTTCCAAGTCTCCGCAGGGCCATGAACATCTCGATTCCCTGATACCAGGGCACAGCGCCGTCGTTGTCGTTGTGCATGATGAGCAGCGGTGTCGTCACCCTGTCGGCATGGAAGACGGGGGAATTGTAGATGTAGAGTTCGGGCGCGTCGAAAAGGGTGTGGCCGATACGGCTCTGTCCCATCTCATACTGCCCCTGGCGCGAGTCGCCCGAGCCCCAGCGTATTCCCCCGTATGCGGAGGTCATGTTGGCTACGGGTGCCCCGGAGCCGGCGCAGGCGAACATGTCGGTGCGCGTCACGAGGTAGGCCGTCTGGTATCCTCCCCAGCTCTGGCCGTCGATGCCTATCCTCTTGCGGTCGATGTTGGGGTAGAGGCGGCATATCTCCTCCACGCCGCTGCATACGTAATTATAGGCGTTGTCGCCCGGCACTCCCGGGGTGTAATGTATGTCGGGAACGAAAATCACGTATCCACGGCTCACGTAGAAGGGATAGTTGACCCAGCTCCAGGAGGGCTGCATCTTGTAATGCTCGTAAAGCCTCTCGCTGCTGCGCTCGTAGAATACGGCCAGCATCGGATACTGCTTCTCGGGAGAGAAATCCTCCGGCAGATAGAGCACGCCCTCGGACTCCTTGCCGTCATAGGCCCTCCATTTCACGAGCTGCGCCGTCCCCCAGTTGTATTTCTCGGTCTGGCGGTAGGTGTCTGTCACCTGTGCCGCCTTCGCGAAATCCGTGCCTCGTGATACCCAGAGGTCCGGGAGAATGGAGAAGTTGCCTCTTGTCCAGCTGTAGACGGGTGCGTCCTTGGCCTTTTCCACCTGCGTGAAGGTGTATCCCCCGAGAATCTTCAGCGATGGCTCGGCCGGCCGGCCACATTTCGCTGTCGCGAGTCCGTTTCTCTTTGTCCTGAAATCGAATACGGAGAGCAGGATATCCTCACCGGCCTTGATTTCACGCTGCTCAGGGTCGGTCTGGATGCGCCTGAGGCGCATATTGTTTTTCCGGCCGTAGCCGTCGGTAAGGCACTCGGGGGATTTCTCTCCCTTCGGGTCGAGACACCATATGTCGTGGCTGTCGTAGACGTAAAGGGCGGCGTCCTCCTCCCTCCAGCCCATTATGCCGTAGGGCTGGCGTTCCATCGGGTGGTCGTCGTCCTCATCCCAGAGAGGATAAGGGATGCCTTCGGATACACATTTCTCGATGCCCTCGGCTATGTCGTAGACGTGGTATTGGCGTCCGGCAAACCAGGCCACATATTTCCCGGCCGGAGAGAGCGCGAAGTTTTCCGGAGTCGCGGTGGCCACGTGTATCGATTTTCCGTCGGTCACGTTTTTCACGTTCAGCTCTATGGGCGCGAGGTAGTCCCACTGCTGCGATACGATCTTCTCCGACGGGTCGGCCACCAGGGCCCAGTCGCTGTCCCATCGGTTGCCGGGCGTCACCTCGGCGAGGGGATTGTCGGTGACAAGCACCTGCGTCTGCCTCTGCAGGTCGGTCACCACCGGGAAAGTGCGCTTGCGGGTCTTTTCCAGATTCTTCAGATCCTGCGGGGGAGTGTACGGGGCGTCCCAGCGCCATATGTCGAGGTCGGCGCGCTCGAAGCTCACTATGGTGGAGTCGTCGGGGGCTATGGCCGGGGCCACACCGACAATGAGCCGGCGTCCGTCATGAGAGAACTCCGGTATCGAATACTGGTTGATGAAAAGGGAATCGGGATTTGCGCCCAGCGCGCGGTCAAGAGCCACGCGGCGCGGCGTGAAGTCACGTTTGCCGATGTCAGATATGTTGAGCTCGTATCGGCGTGTGCCTGTCTCGATGGAGTCGTCGGAGGCGGTATAGGCGAGAAGGGTGCCTTCCCGGTTGAATACAGGGCGGCCGAAATGGCGTCTGTCGCGGTCTACGATACAGAGGGATGTGTCGGGTATCAGGATTACCCCGATGCCGTCTGTCGAGATTGAGTCCTTGGCCGGTTTCCTGGTGTTGAAGGCTACCTTGTCGCCGTTTTCGGCCACGACATACTCATCCACCCATTTCACCACCCTGGATACGTCCTGCCCCAAACGGCGCACCACCAGCGGCTTGCCGGCCTTCTTATCCTTGAGGTCGGCGGGGCTGATATATGTGGTGTCGCATGAGAGATAGGCTATCCAGTCGCCCCCCTCCTTGCCGAGCCTGTAGGAGAGCACATCTGCGATTTTCTGTATCTTACCCGAAGCGAGGTCAATCAGGGCCAGCGAATCCTGCGGCAGGTCGAAGTCTTTTTTCTTGTCTATTCTGGCCTGCCGGGTGTTCTCGAACCAGGGCTTTACCAGGGCCACGCCCCATTTGCCGTCGGCTGTGAATGCCGGGCGGTAGCCGCGCTCGATGTCGATTCGCTTTCCGCTCCTGGTGTCGTAGAATGTCAGCAGTCCGTCCCCCTCCTGGGGATTTACGGAGAATGCGCACCAGCGGCCGTCGCGGGAGAAGGAATGGTTGACGGCCTCTTTCCAGGAGTCGAACGAATTATGGTCAAGCGGTTTCTTTGCGCCTATGGAGGCCGTCGCCGCTCCGAGGAGCAGCAACGGCAGGATCATGTTTCTCATGATGTTTCGGGTTTATGCGGAAAGATTCAGTCCACGTTGTGGAGATTGTGTCCCATCCGCTCCTTCTTGGTGTGCATGTAGAAGCGGTTGTATTCGTTGGGCTCCACCTCAAGCGGCACGTTCTCCGTGATCTCGAGTCCGTACCCCTCCAGGCCGATACGCTTCACAGGATTGTTTGTCAGCAGGCGCATCTTGTGGATTCCCAGCGCGTTGAGGATGTTGGCCCCGACGCCATAGTCGCGCTCGTCGGCGCGATGGCCGAGATGGAGGTTGGCGTCTACGGTGTCAAGCCCGTTTTCCTGGAGCTTGTAAGCCTTGATCTTGTCCATCAGACCGATGCCCCGTCCCTCCTGGCTGAGGTAGATGATGGCTCCGCGCCCCTCTTTCTCGATCATCCTCATGGCGAGGTGGAGCTGTTCGCCGCATTCGCATCTCAGCGAGCCGAACGTGTCGCCGGTAAGACATGAGGAATGCACCCTCACGAGCAGTGGCTCGTCGCCTGAGATGTCGCCCTTTATAAGGGCTACATGCTCGAGGTTGTTGTCTTTCTGGCGGAATGGTATCAGGCGGAAATGGCCGTACTGGGTGGGCATGTCCACCTCCTCGCCCTTCTCCACGATCGAGTCGTGTTTCATGCGGTAGGCGATGAGGTCGCGGATGCTCACCAGTTTCAGCCCCCACTCGTCGGCTTTCTGCCTGAGTTCGGGAAGGCGTGCCATTGTGCCGTCGTCGCTCATTATCTCCATCAGGGCCGCGGCCGGCTGCAGCCCGGCGAGGCGGGCGAAGTCAACGGAAGCCTCCGTGTGTCCGCAACGCTGGATCACGCCCCTGTCCTGGGCGTAGAGGGGGTTGATATGGCCGGGGCGGCCGAATGTCTCGGGAGTGGAGGCCGGGTCGGCGAGCGCGCGTATGGTGGCGGCGCGGTCGGCGCTAGAGACTCCTGTGGAACAGCCTTCGAGCTTGTCGACGGTGACTGTGAAGGGCGTTCCGAGCACGGAGGTGTTCTCATTCACCTGGTGGTCGAGTTTCAGCTCGGCGCAGCGTTTGTTGGTGATGGGGGCGCAGAGCACGCCGCGGGCGTTCTTGAGCATGAAGTTCACGTCGTCGGGGGTGATTTTCTCGGCCGCGATGATGAGGTCTCCCTCGTTCTCGCGGTCTTCGTCATCCACTACGATGATGAATTTGCCGTTGCGGAAGTCTTCGATGGCTTCCTCTATGGTGTCAAGTTTGATTTTGTTGTCCATTTTTATATATGGTTTATGTTTGGATTCATTCAAGGGCTCGGCTTGGGCCTCGCCACGGTGAGGAGGGGGAGGCTGCCGATTGGATTCCCTATTCGGAGGGGGAGGCAGCAGGGGAGGGGCGGAAGAGGGAGAAGTTGACGCTGCCGTAGACGCGGTGCTGGAAGAAGCCGGGGAGGTCGGAGAAATCATGCTTCGATGAATGCTCCACTATCACGAGGGTATCCTCCTTAAGCATGTCGGAACCCAGGATGAGCCCCGGGATTTCATCGAATCGCGGATGGTCGTAGGGGGGATCGGCGAAGATTATGTCGTATTTTTTCGTGCAGGTGGCGATATATCTGAATACGTCGCCCTTTATCACGTGGAGATTTTCGTCGTCGAGTTTCTCCTTGACGCTGCGGATGAATGAGGCCTGGACGGGCGCCATCTCCACGGCGGTGACATCGGTGCATCCCCGCGAGAGAAACTCAAGGCTTATGGCTCCCGTGCCGGCAAAGAGGTCAAGGGCGTCCTTGCCCTCGAGATCCTCCATATTCTCTATGACATTGAAGATGTTTTCACGGGCAAAATCCGTCGTGGGGCGTGCCGTAATGTTCTTGGGGACGTCGAAGCGCCGGCGTCCGTATTTACCTCTTATTATTCTCATGGTTGCTGTGTGTCGGGGGTGATGGGGGTGTCTTCGGGGGCGTGGGTGTTTTCAGGAACGTGTGATTTTCCTCTGGCCGCGGAGAACATTGCCGCTGGGGGCATGCTGGCGTCGGAGCTGACTCTGGGCAGCGGGAGCGGCGCGACGCTGCGTAAGAGATGGGAGACGTTCTCCCTCAGCCAGGCCATTGTCCGGGAATCATTGTCGCATCTGACGTTCAGCTCCGCCGGAGCTATCCCGTAGACTTCCGCCATGTTGAAGATGATATACGCGGCGTCGGCTGCGGAAGCGACGTCATGCGAGACTCCGCAGAGCAGCTTCCCTCCGCTGAAGAGAAGATAGTCGGCTTTTGAATCGTGGCAGTGGAGATATAGCGTCGGCTCGTCGGGAGTGATGCGCGAGAGGGCGTCGGCCATCAGCGACAGGCTGCTGGAGATCCGTGTGCCGGGGAAAGTGCGGTCAAGGAAACCCTTTAGACCCGGAGAGAGGGTGAAGAGGGCGGCCAGGCCGTCGGTCTCATGAATGAATATATCGTAAGGCTCGGTGTGATAGAGCTCGCAGAACATATCCTCGGCCTCGGTATAGTCTTCACAGCGTTGGGTCCACAGGATACGGTCGGTATCTATGATTATGTCGGCTGAATAGTCGTCGAGCACACGCGGATTGTCGTAGACGGCATTCTCGATGTTTGACAGCAGCGTGACCTTGTCCGGCTCCCAGGCGGTATCGAAAATCCGGCCGGCCGGAATCTCCGTGTCGGCGACGCTGAGCAGATAGGCGGTCATGCCGCGCGCCGATATGTATATAATGAGACGCCATCGTCCCGTGTCGGCCAGGTCGGCAGCCGAAAGCCTGTAGTGAGGTTCTGTCATTTGAATAGATCTGTGGATTTGATGGGTGGTTTCAACCGGGGAGAGCGCCTTCCGCACCTTAACCGTCCGGTTAGGGTAATGCAAAATTACCAAAAAAATTCCTCAATAGAAAAAAATGTGTGAACTTTGCAGTATGAATGCGAAATTACAGGGTATACAGGGCGACATTCTGCGGCTGAGCGTGCCTGCCGTGGTGAGCAATATCACGATTCCGTTGCTGGGATTGTGCGACACCGCCATCTCGGGCCATCTCGGGGCGGCGGCCTATCTTGGCGCGATAGCGGTAGGGGCGATGATGCTCAATGTCACCTTCTGGCTGTTCGGGTTCCTGCGCATGGGCACGAGCGGCCTGGCCGCCAATGCGTTCGGTGCGGGCGACAGCGCGGAGCAGATGCGTGTGCTCGCCCGGGCCGTGCTTGCCGGATTCTCGATAGGGCTCTTCATCATTCTCCTGCAGCGTCCTCTCGAGTCGCTCCTCATGGCGGCAATCGCTCCTACCGAGGATGTCAGGAGCCTGGCGACGCGCTATTTCCGCGTATGCATCTGGGGCAGCCCGGCGCTGCTGTCGACCATGGCCGTGAGCGGATGGTTTGTCGGGATGCAGTCCACATCCTGGCCGATGGCTGTGGCCATTCTCACCAACGTGGTCAACATAGTGCTCAGCCTGACTTTCTCTTTCGGCATGGGCCTGGGGTTCGGCGGCGTGGCATACGGCACTCTTGCCTCCAACTGGCTCGGCCTTGTGCTCTCGGTGGTGGCTGTGGCGGTCTTCCTGAAGGGGAGGATGGCTTTCCCGCCGCTCAGGGATGTGCTGAGGGGGCGCGAGATGATGCGTTTCTTCACCGTAAACCGCGACCTTTTCTTCCGGTCGGCGTGCATAATGGCGATCAGTCTTGCCGTGACCAGGGTCAGCGCCGGATATGGGGCCGTGATGCTGGGCGCGAACGCCGTGATGATGCAGTTTTTCCATATGTTCTCCTTTTTCATGGACGGCTATGCGTTCACGGCGGAGGCATTGGTGGGGCGTTATTGCGGTTCCCGCGACAGGGGGATGCTCCGTCTCTCTGTCTGGTCGCTTCTCGTATGGACTCTCGCCCTGACAGCCGCCTTCACGCTGCTTTACGGCCTGGGCTGGCGTCCGATCGCGGGGCTGCTTACGGATGTGGGCGATGTGGTGGAGGCTCTCGGCCCGTTGTCGGTGTTTATCATCCTGATTCCGGTGGTGTCGTCGTGGGCGTTTCTTCTCGACGGTTTCTACGTGGGGGTGACCAGGACGGGCAGGATGCTTTTTGCCACGGCACTGTCGGCGGTGGTCTTCTTCGGCACTGCCTTTGTGGATATCCATGACGGAGGGCCTGTGGTCGCGTCGCCGGAGCTGAGCCGGCTGTGGGTCGCCTTTCTGTCTTATCTCCTGGTGAGGGGGGTGGCGCTCGGTTTGCTCTGGCCCGACACATTGCGCCGTATATTTGATGAACCGAAAAAATGATGTATGACTTATGATAAGATTTGTAAACGCCAAGATAAATCTTGGACTTGACATTGTGAGGAAACGGGAGGATGGCTATCATGACCTCTCCACTGTGTTCTATCCCGTAGGCATCCATAGCGGGACTCCGGAGGATGCCGGCGCTTTCTGCGACATTATGGAGGTAGTGGGCAAGGCGGAGGGCACGTCCGGCGGCGACGAGTTCATCCTTCGCGGCAGGAGGGTGGACTGCCCGCTTGAAAAGAACCTGTTTTACCGCGCGGCGACGGAATTCGCCTCCGAGACCGTCCGGGCTGGCAGGGCGCCGTTGCCCTCGTCTGTGTATATACTGGAGAAGCATCTGCCCGACGGGGCGGGGCTCGGGGGAGGAAGCGCCGACGCGGGGATGCTGCTTGCGATGCTCAATGAGATGCTCGCGGAGCGCGACGGCGAGGGTTTTCCTGCCGACGCGATGATCTGGATGGCCGCCAGGCTCGGGGCCGACTGCCCGTTCTTCATAATCAACCGTTGCTGCTATGCCTCGGGCATAGGGGAGAGGCTGGAGCCCATGGCCCTGGACCTGTCGGGAAAATGGATAGTGATAGCCAAGCCAGACCTGCATATATCCACCAAGGAGGCTTTCGCGGGAGTGCGTCCGCGGCAGCCGGAGTTTGACCTCAGGAAGCTTCCGGAATTGCCTTTGGCGGAATGGCGCCACGTGGTGAAGAATGATTTCGAGGAGTCGCTTTTCCCTAACTATCCTGTGTTGGGAAGACTCAAGGAGATGCACTATTGCTCAGGGGCGCTGTTTTCGCTCATGTCGGGTTCAGGCTCATCGGTCTATGGAATATATGAAGACAGGGAAAGCGCCAGGAAAGCGGCTGAGAAACTGCGCTCAACCGTATCAGACGTTTGGTTGTTGTCTTTATAAATGAGTCTTGAGGAATGTTAAAAAGCTGAAAGGCGGTTGGCCGGAACGGATTTTAACATAATTTGGCTCAATATTTGATGAAGGAATAATAAAAAGTGGGCTTCGACAGAAATCGAGAGGCTCGGAAAAAATAGACCGAAAATGGGAAAGAATCACAAAAATCATAGCAATGGCCGTGACGGACAGGAAATCGACGGACGGCCCGAGGTGAATGAAGAGAATGTCGAGGGTGCGGCTCCTGAGGTAGAGGAGGTGGTGCCCGAGGATATGGATGATGCGGATGATGAGGTTGACCCCGATGTCGAGAAGGAGGTCGTGGAGCTGAGGGAGAACCTTGCCAAGGAGAAGAGGGAGTATCTCTTCCTGATGGCAGAGTTCGACAATTTCCGCAAGCGTACCCTCAAGGAGAAATCGGAGCTGGTGAGAAACGCCGGCGAGCAGGTTCTCAAGGGTCTGCTTCCCATTGTGGATGATTTCGAGCGCGGGCTCAAGTCGATGGAGAGCGTGGAGGATGTCTCTGCGGTCAAGGAGGGCATGGTGCTTATCTACAATAAGCTGAAGAAATATCTTGAGCAGAACGGAGTGAAGGAGTTTGACCCGGAAGATAAGGAATTTGACGCCGACCGCCATGAGGCCATATCGGCTGTGCCGGTGGCCGACGAGTCGCTTAAAGGCAAGATACTCGACACAGTGGAGAAAGGCTATATGCTTAACGACAAGGTGCTTCGCCATGCCAAGGTAGTGGTAGGTCAATAATATGTAATCAAGATGGCAGAGAAAAGAGATTATTATGAAGTGCTGGGGGTGCCCAAGAGCGCCACAGCCGATGAAATAAAGAAGGCCTACCGCAAGAAGGCGGTGCAGTATCATCCTGACCGCAATCCCGGCGACAAGGAGGCCGAGGAGAAGTTCAAGGAGGCCGCAGAGGCGTATGCCGTGCTCAGCGATGCCGACAAGCGTGCGAAGTATGACCAGTTCGGCCACTCGATGGGTCCGCAGGGCTTCGGAGGCGGCGCGGGCGGTTTCGGAGGCTTCGGAGGTTTCGGCGGCGGCATGTCGATGGAGGATATCTTCGCCAATTTCGGCGATATCTTCGGCGGCGCGTTCGGCGGCGCTCCGCGTAAGCACGTCAACAAGGGCACCGACCTTCGCATCACGGTGAAGGTGACGCTCAAGGATATAATGAACGGTGTCGACAAGAAGCTTAAGATACCGCGTCTGGTGGCATGCTCGCATTGCCACGGCACGGGTGCCAAGGACGGCACGGCGTTCAAGGAGTGTCCGCGCTGCCACGGCACGGGCTACATAAGGGTGGTGCAGAACACCTTCTTCGGCCAGCAGCAGAGCACGTCGGTATGTCCGGAGTGTAACGGCGAGGGTAAGATCATCACGGAGCCCTGCTCGTATTGCGGCGGCAGCGGCGTAGAGAAGAAAGAGGAGGTGGTGAGCTTCCACATTCCTGCCGGAGTAGAGAGCGGAATGGTGCTGACGATGCGCGGCCAGGGGAATGCCCCGCGCCACGGAGGCGTCAACGGCGACCTGCTGATCGTAATCCAGGAGGAGAAGGACGCGGAGCTTATCCGCGACGGCAACGACCTTATCTACAATCTGATGCTCGACTTCCCGACGGCAGCCCTGGGAGGCAGCGCGGAGATTCCTACCGTAGATGGCCGCGCGAGGGTGAAGATCGCAGCCGGCACACAGCCCGGAAAGGTATTGCGTCTGCGTGGCAAGGGTCTTCCGCAATACAACAGCGGCGTGAAGGGCGACCTGCTTGTGAATGTGATGGTATATGTGCCTGAGAACCTCACCGATGCCGAGAAGGCGGCGATAGAGAGTCTCAAGGATTCCTCCAATATAGTCCCCACCGAGTCTACCATACAGCGAATCTTCTCGCGTCTGCGACATATCTTCAGCAAGGAGAACCGCGGGGAGTGATTCCTGCCGTGACAATAGCATTAAAAAAGCGCCTCAGACTGTCTGAGGCGCTTTTTTAGTGCGGTCGTCACGGCTCGTTATCTCACGATTACCTTTGCGGCGCGTGAGGATGATTTCACGATGTAGAGTCCGGCGGGGAGGGTTGTCGCGTCGCCGGCTGCGATCTGGGCGATGCGGCGTCCGGCGATGTCATAGACGGCGGTAGTCTCGGCGCAGGTTATCGTGCGTCCCTGTATCGACCAGGAAGCGCGGTTGCCTGTAATCGACTCCACGGCATCGGTGTTGCCGGCCACCTTGCTGTGAAGATCGAATGTGATGATGCCGTCCTCGCTCTCGGCGATGTTCTCGAGATTGATTCCGAGAGGTTTCTTTGCCCACGACTTGAAGGCGGGCTTGGAGTCCTCGGCATAGCGTGACACGTTCTTCTTTCCGGGGAACGGGTCGCCCTTGCGTGAGCCGTCGGTCTTGGAGTTGTCGGCCTCGATGAGGTCTACATACTGATGCGAGGCGTTGTTGTTCACCTGGTTGTAAAGCCATACCTTCTCGTCGAAGTCCACGTGCCAGATGAGCATTCCGTGTCCCGGGATGTATGTGTCGTTGCCCGTCTGCTGGCGGTTCTCGAAAAGGAAATACTCCTTGTCGCTCGCCCAGGCGATGAAGGCTACGTTCTCGTCTGTCATGTTGGGCAGCGTGTAGGCCTGTACAGTCACTTCCGGCTCGTCGTCGCCCTGCTCGCCCTCCTTCTCGGGATCCTGTGGATCTTCGGGGTCTTCCGGATTCTCAGGCTCGTCGGGGTTCAGGGAGGCGGTGTATTCGGTCTCCCACTTTATCGGCTCCATCCATCCGAGGGCGAAACGCTCGAAGGAGGAGTAGTTGGGCGGTGTGCGTCCCTCGTTGTTGTACGGGCCCTGGTCGAGCGGGGAGAACGGGCCGGGCGTGAAGGCCGAGGTGTAGCTGGTGGCGTAGAGGTCGGGAAGACCGAGCACGTGGCTGAACTCATGCACGAATGTGCCGATTCCGTCGGGACGCCTTGTCTGATGGTCTATCTCGTTGGAGCAGGCGTAGTGGTCCACCTGCACGTCGTCGTATATGAATTTCTTTGACGGATATGCGTAGCTGAGGTCGTATGAGTGGGGCCATACGGTGTCATTGCCGCCGCCGTCGGCCTCGCCGAAGCCGGCATAGAATACGAAGATATTGTCTACCTTGCCGTCGCCGTCGCTGTCATATTGCGAGAAATCCACCTCTTCGTCGAGGAGGTCGCAGGCGTCTGTCACCATGTCCCAGGGACGACGGTCATTTTTGTTCATGTCGTTTCCGCCGTAATATTTCATCTTCTGGGGAAGCGTCACGGGGCCGTAGACGTCAAACTGGGGCATAAAGAGGCCGTTGGAGTTGTAGATGAACCAGTCGCGGCAGCTTCCGGTGGCCTCGTAGTCGGAGAATCCCTCTTCATTGATCATGCGTGTGAAGTAGTCGCCGGGGATGTAGTCTGTGATCTTGTCGCTAACCTTGTCGCCGAATTTCACGTCCTCGTATTCCACGAGGATTACGATTGCCTTGGGGTCGCCGAAGGGAGGGAATGAGCTGGGCATCAGACCGGGGTTCTGTGTCTGGCCCGGCTCTTTGCGCATTTTCTGCATTCTCTCGACGTTGGCAGCTGTGTTAAGCTCCATGCTCTTTTCGGAGGCTTTCAGGATCTCGGTGGTGTTGATGGATGCCAGGAAGCTGTTGGTGGCTGCGCTGCGAGCGCTTTTCTCAACGGCCTTGAACTCGGAAGGGGCGAGCGAGCCGTCGGTGCAGAGGCGGGCGTAGGTGTACGCGCCGGTCTGGTCGGCCATGAGCAGGTAGCCGTCTTCGCTGAAGGTACGGTGATTGAATTCATCGCCCTCGAGCCGGATGGTCACTGATGTGCCGTCGGGCTGGGTGAACTTGATGAGTCCGGGATAGGCCGGCACGGCAAGTGCTGCTGACGGGGCAGCAAGCATGGCGGCCGCGATAAGTGCCTTTCCCAAAGGACTTTGTGTCATTCTGGTCATAATGTCAGTTCAGGTTTTTTTCAGTTTGTTTCAATTGGTGTCAACGGGAGATTTGCCTCTCTCCCTGAAAAAGTGCATAAAATTATAAAAAATGACGCTCACGACCAAATTTTTTTTGAAAAATTTGCATATGCCAAAATTTTGTATTTAATTTGCAGACGGATACCTGTTCTGTCTTGGATAGAGCAGTCCATTATTTTTCCACTAAAGACTTACGTTATGAAAAAATTCCTTCTTACAGCCGTTATGGCCTCTCTCCCGGTTCTCCATTGCGCGGCCGACAGACTTGTCTATGCGTATGACCAGAGGGGTAACCGGATTTCGCGAATTCTGGAGGTGCCTAACAGGATGTCTGCACCCGGTACCGCCTCTCTTTTCGCCACAGAGTCTCTTTCAGGGAAGACGCTGAGAATATATCCCAATCCGACCGAAGGTGCCCTGAAGGCGGAGAAATCAGACAGCCATGAGACGACGATACCTTATTATAATAGAGAGCATGATATTATAATAGAAAGCACTATGGCATGTTTTTCGGCGATGACCATCGGTCACTATTCACTTGGCTCTGAAAATTACCAGGCGAGTTGGACAGACAATTTGTTTGTGCATGAATACGGGCATTATATCCAGTCGCAGCAGATGGGCTTCTGGTTCTTCCCGATAGTTGCGTTGCCGAGTATTGCAAGTGCGGCCTTTACGTCGGATTGGAGTGGCATGAAGCATAGAGATCGTTGGTTTGAGGTTGATGCGAGCAATAAGGGAGCCAAATATTTTGACAAGCACTATGGGGCTGGTAAGGCAGGATATACAAAAAATAGTGAACATTATTTTGATATTGACACATTTAGAAATCCTAATAAAGTATCTCCCTATGTGAATAAAAGATTTGGGAGTCGTTACCAAAGTAGTCATTTTCCTAACACTAAAGGTAGAGTCGTAATATGGGATTTTATGTTATAATATTTAAGGTATATCATTTAAGTTTGAT
>DKYZ01000068.1:41112-41382 GCA_002493515.1 Porphyromonadaceae bacterium UBA7087
ATCAAACTTAAATGATATACCTTATGCTTTTTGTTAGTTTGAGATTAATAGCTATATTGGAAAAGTTAGCATCGATTATGGTTAGGCAATATTTTAATCTGGCGCTTATAGTCATGGGGATTGCTCTATGCTCAAATCAGTGCGGCAATTGCGTTCATCCACAGGTATGTAAATTATATAACAGAACTTCTGATACAATATACGTAGGTGGTTATTGGGCGGTTTCGTTAGATGTATTAGATACTTTTAATCCATAATTCGGCAACGTAT
>DKYZ01000119.1 GCA_002493515.1 Porphyromonadaceae bacterium UBA7087
ACACACTCAGTGAAACACTACCTCGCGCCAGTATTGGTCGCGCAGCTCATCCCATTTCAATACCGTCGCTCCGAGAAAATCTCTTGTATATCCGTTCAGAAGAGCCTCGGCTTCCCCCTCTTTTTTCTCTGACATAAGTCTGCCGTATTCATTCTCTATCATGGAAGTTCCCTCATCCCCTTTGCTATGAAATAGTCGCGGGCCGGCTCCATGGTTTTTCTGCTGTCACCCCATCTTACCGTCGCAAGACGGTTCCCCTCGCGGAATCGCCATAGGGCAGAGTCGTCTCTCCTTCTGTGCTGGCCACAGATCTCAAGAAGTTTCGGCAATTCCGTGTTGCCGGCGAATATCGGGAATCTCGGTGATTGCCCCGGATTGTCAAGACATATCCAGGCCACTCCCCCCACTGCATCCGGAAGCCAGTCGCGACACTGGATTATAGTTGAATAGGCACACCAGGGAACGCTGACAGTCCTTATATTGTGCATCGTGCTGTCTCCCATAGCCTCATATACGGCTATTTCGTCAGGACGCATCCACGGATTGGCAAAGTCGCTGACCATTCTGTCTGGCTTTTCGCTCTCCCCTTCCTTCTTGTCTTTGTTTTTGACCATCAGACGTCCGCTCAGATTTTCAGGAGTCCCTTCATAATATGAGGCGAGAAGATGTGCCACATCCGCTACGGATACTTTCTTTTCTGGTTTGACGCTCAGGGGAAGTTCGGTCATGGAGGCGTTGAAGCCCGCTTCGGGTGCCAGACTGCTCATGATATATAGTTCCCTGACGCTATAGTTCTTTGGCTCGTTGAGATAATTGGTGCCGCTATAGGCTTTCCAGAATGAGAAATCCTCCTTGCCGTCCCATAGCCCCATCTCCTTTGCCACTTTCGTCACATTCTTCGACGCCATATAGTTCATGGTGTCGGCAAGGTTGATTTTACCGATTCGGCTTATGTTGGCTGAGACGGCAATCTCGTCATCGGGTATTCTCTGCGCGGCCCATACACCCCCTACCTTTTTAGGACCCTCTCCGAGCACCTCGAAAATCCATACCTCCCTGGGATCGGCGATAGTGAGGCACTCCCCGGAATCTCCGTAACCGTATTTCTCGATGAGCCTTCCCATCAGCTTTATCGCCTCTCGGGCAGTGGAGCAGCGTTCCAGTGCGATTCGCTGAAGCTCCTCGATCATAAACATCCCCTTCTCGTTGCGCATGGTGTCGCGTCCGGAGAAAGTGGTCTCCCCTATCGCGAGCTGTCTCTCATTGAGACAAGGGTAGGCGGTGTCGAGATAGCGGTAGGTGTGGCGTGCCTGTGGTATCTCCCCTTTTTTCTTCATCCCGTCGGTATCTCCGGGATATTCGGTATGCATCCTCCCTTCATAGACGGATGTTACCGTGTCGCGCTCATAGTCTTTCGACGGTTCCATTTTCATCCATGTGCGATACCACGAGTCGCAGGTATGGCTTGTCATCACAGAGCCGTCGGCAGAGGCTCCGCGCCCCACCATAATGCTTGTGCATGCGTCCGAGGGCGATTGTGCCCCACAGGTGAAACCGCTCAGACTGATTCCTATCGCGGTTGTGATAAATGCCTTATGAAATCCTTTCATGATATTTTTGTTGGTTGTTTCTCTTTTGGTCTGCAAAAATACGGAATTTCATTGAGGTGACATATAATCCGGCTCTGAAATTTCGTTATTTAGTAATCTACCCCTTACAAACTGTATATGGACTTCCGTTTAACTTCTGAATATATGCCTACCGGCGACCAGCCGGAAGCGATCGCCGAGCTCTCCAAGGGAGTGGCCGACGGTGTGCCCCGGCAGACGCTTCTCGGCGTCACCGGGTCAGGAAAGACCTTCACCATGGCAAACGTCATACAGCAGGTGAAGCGTCCTACCCTTATACTTTCCCACAACAAGACGCTTGCCGCGCAGCTCTATAGCGAGATGAAGACCTTCTTCCCGGAAAACTCCGTGCAGTATTTCGTAAGCTATTACGATTATTATCAGCCGGAGGCATACATACCTTCTTCCGACAAATACATAGAGAAGGATCTGATGATCAACGACCAGATTGAGCGTCTGCGGCTATCCACGACTGCAGCCCTGCTTTCCGGGCGCCGCGATGTGGTGGTGGTGTCAAGCGTGTCGTGTATATATGGTATGGGTAATCCCGAGGATTTCCAGCAAAGCGTGGTAAACATCAAGGTAGGGGGCAGAATTTCCCGAAATGCGTTCCTTCGCCGGCTCGTGGATTCTCTATATTCGCGCACAGAGACAGAGCTTGGCGCCGGTCAGTTCAAGGTCAAGGGGGATACGGTGGATATTATGTTGTCGTTTGAGGAAATCCGTCTCCGTGTGATTTTCTGGGGCGACGAGATTGAGAAAATCCAGACTGTAGATCCCCAGACAGGAATCGTGCTGACTGATCTCGAGGGTTTCAATATCTATCCCGCCAATCTTTTTGTGGCTTCAAAGGAGCGCACGGCTGATGCGGTCAGCCAGATAGCAGTGGACCTCGGTTCACAGTGTGATTTCTTTATGAGCGAGGGTAAGATACTGGAAGCTGAGAGACTCAAGGAACGTGTTACTTACGACCTGGAGATGATAAAGGAATTGGGGCATTGCAGCGGCATCGAGAACTATTCGAGATATTTCGACGGACGTGAGCCTGGAATGCGTCCTTTCTGCCTGCTCGACTACTTCCCGAAAGATTTCCTGACAATCATAGACGAGAGCCATGTGACGCTCCCTCAGATAAGGGGTATGTATGGCGGTGATCTCTCGCGAAAGATGAATCTTGTGGAGTATGGTTTCAGGCTTCCTGCCGCAATCGACAACCGCCCCCTTAAATTCGATGAGTTCGAACGCCTTACCCCTCAGTGTATATATGTCAGCGCCACTCCGGGCGATTATGAGTTGCAGCAGACAGAGGGCGTGTTCACAGAGCAGGTGATCCGGCCTACCGGACTTCTTGACCCTGAGATAGAGGTGCGTCCCACAATGAATCAGATCGATGACCTCATGGAGGAGATTCGTCTGCGTATGGAGGCCGACGAGCGTACTCTCGTCACGACACTCACAAAACGCATGGCGGAGGAACTCGACCAGCATCTGAGGAAATGGGGTGTACGCAGCGCTTACATACACAGCGACGTCGACACTCTTGAGAGGATAAAGATTCTCGAGGATCTCAGGGTGGGCGTGTATGATGTCCTTATAGGGGTGAATCTGCTGCGTGAGGGACTTGATCTTCCGCAGGTCAGTCTTGTGGCGATTCTCGATGCCGACAAAGAGGGTTTCCTTCGCAATCACCGCTCGCTGACCCAGACTGCCGGAAGAGCGGCCCGAAATATCCACGGGAAAGTGATTATGTATGCCGACAAGATTACGGCCTCGATGCAGATGACTATTGACGAGACTGCGAGACGACGGGAGAAGCAGATGGCGTATAATGAGAAAAACGGCATTACGCCGACACCGATTGTGAAGAAATCAAAGGCTTACGACCTTATCGAATTGTATGGCGGGGCTGAGGATGACAATAATAAGCCTACACGTCAAGGAAAGAACTCGCCTGCAATATCGGCTAAAAAGACTGAGCAGAAGAGGCCGCGTCCTTATATCGAGGAAGAGCACGCCTCTACAGTCGCAGCCGATCCGGTAACTGAATATATGAGCGATGCCGATCTGAAGGCACGCGTTGAACGTCTCACTGCCGATATGCTCGCGGCTTCGAGGAGAACCGATTTCATAGAGGCTGCCCAGATTCGCGACGAGCTTCTCATAGTAAAAGGAATTCTGGAAGCGCGAAGCGAAATGCCGGCAGAGAATATTGAGGATACTGATAAATGACAACAACCGATAAATCTGAAAAAAATCCAGTTCTCCCCTTTCTTCCTACCACAAGGGATGAGATTCAGCGTCTCGGATGGGATTGTCCGGACGTAATCCTTTTCTCGGGGGATGCCTATGTGGACCATCCCTCGTTCGCTGCGGCTGTTATCGGGCGTACTCTCCAGGCTGCCGGTTACAGGGTGGCTATAGTCCCGCAGCCGAACTGGCGCGATGACCTTCGTGATTTCAGGAAGCTCGGCGCCCCGAGACTCTTTTTCGGAGTATCTGCCGGCGCGATGGACTCCATGGTCAACCATTATACGGCTAACCGGCGTCTTCGTCATGATGACGCCTATACCCCCGGAGGCAGACACGGCATGAGGCCGGACTATCCTACGATAGTATATTCTGAAATATTGAAGAGACTTTATCCCGATGTCCCTGTTGTGGCCGGAGGAATAGAGGCGTCCCTGAGAAGAGTGGCTCATTATGATTACTGGCAAGACAGGTTAAGGCCCTCTATTCTGGCTGATGCCTCCGCCGACATGATAATATACGGCATGGGAGAGAAATCTGTAGTCGAGATTGCGCGCCGTCTCGATTCCGGCGAGGCGTTGTCGGATATGACTGATATTCCACAGACGGTTTTCTTTTCGGATAATCCTCCTGCTGAAGGTGACCTGATATTGCATAGTTTTGAGGATTGCCTCAAAGACAAAAGGAAACAGGCAGAGAATTTCAGACATGTGGAGGAGGAGTCCAACCGTTTTGAGGGAAGGGTAATGTGGCAGTCTACCCATGGGAAGTGGATACGTATCAACAGGATGTGGCCGCCCATGGCCCCGGGTGAGATAGATGCGTCGTTTGATCTTCCCTATCAACGGACGCCGCATCCGCGTTATCGCGGAAAGACAATACCTGCATATGAGATGATCAGACACTCGATAAACATGCATCGCGGCTGTTTTGGCGGATGTGCTTTCTGCACGATTTCCGCCCATCAGGGCAAGTTCATTGCCTCGCGCTCTAAGGAGTCGATTCTGAGGGAGGCTCGCCAGGTGACGCGGATGGAGGATTTCAAGGGTTATATATCAGATCTCGGGGGGCCCTCCGCCAACATGTACGGCATGGGGGGCCGCGACAAGTCGATATGCGCTAAATGTCTCCGGCCCTCTTGCCTTCATCCCAGGCCATGTCCAAATCTCGACAACAATCATAAGCCGCTCCTCGATATATACCATGCCGTCGACAGCCTTCCGGGGATAAAGAAATCGTTTATCGGAAGCGGCATCAGATATGACCTTGCGATGGCGGACTCGAAAGATGCTTCTGTTAACGGAGTGAACCGCACTTATCTCAAGGAGCTTATCCGCTCCCACGTGAGCGGGCGTCTCAAAGTGGCTCCGGAACATACGTCCTCAAGGGTGCTCGACTGTATGCGTAAGCCAGAATTTGAGCTGTTCAGGAAATTCAAGCGTATATTCGACGAGACAAACCGTGAGGCCGGTCTGCGTCAGCAGTTGATACCTTATTTCATATCCTCCCATCCGGCATGCCGTGAAGAGGATATGGCTGAGCTCGCGGCCATAACGAAAGATCTGGATTTTCATCTGGAGCAGGTGCAGGATTTCACACCTACCCCCATGACGCTTGCCACAGAAATTTACTATACCGGAATACATCCCTACACAGGGGAAAAGGTCTTTACCGCTCGCACAGAACGTGAGAAGCTTGCTCAACGGCAGTTCTTCTTCTGGTATAAGCCTGAGGAGCGTCATGCGATAGAGTGTGAGCTTAGGAAGATGCATCGTCCGGACCTTATTGAGAGGCTCTATGGCCGCGGAGGAAGTTTCAGGGCACCCAGCGGCCCTCGTCCTCTGAATTCTGGAAAGACAAATTCGCGGAATGGCTCCGGACCGGAATCGTCACGCCGTAAGAAAAGAAGATAATGTAGTTAAACGTGGTTTGTCTATGTCGACACAGTCTTTATTGACAAATCTTCGCGAAGGCGCTGATATGG
This sequence comes from Porphyromonadaceae bacterium UBA7087, assembly GCA_002493515.1. GTDB lineage: Bacteria > Bacteroidota > Bacteroidia > Bacteroidales > Muribaculaceae > Lepagella. The sequence goes on from DKYZ01000119.1 coordinate 5,860, forward strand.
GATGGAGGTCGCAGGCCTCGTTGACCATGCGTCTTGGAGCTCCTGCGGTCCTTGCGCAACTTTCCTCTTTCGCCATGCAGTTTATAGACGCCTCGATGGTAGGCCATCTCGGGGCGTTGCCGTCTGCCGCAGTCGGCCTCATGGGGTCGTCTACCTGGTTGCTGACAGGCTTGTTGACTGTGGCTGCGATGGGATTCTCGGTTCAGGTGGCTCATCTTATAGGTGGCGGAAGACACTCGGAGGCACGTCCGCTTTTTCGACAGTCGATATCGGCTGTGCTTTTGTTCAGCGTTATAGTCGCGCTGTTTGGCGCCTCTATAAGCGGCCACCTGCCCGTTTGGCTTGGAGGAGGTGACGAGATTGCTCACGATTCTTCGGTATATTTTCTTGTTTATTCGCTGTTTCTTCCTGCCTTGCAGATGCATGTGCTGGCGGGATGCATGCTGCGGTGTGGCGGCGACATGAAGACTCCGAGCCTGGTGAGCGTTGTCATGTGCCTGATGGATGTGATACTGAATTTCTTTCTTATTTTTCCGGGGCGGGAATTGTCGATATCTCCAGGTGTGGATTTATATATACCCGGAGCTGGACTCGGAGTGCTCGGCGCCGCGCTCGGCACCGGCGTGGCGGAACTTCTTTCTGGAGCCTTTCTTCTATGGTATGCGGCGAGGCGTTCCGATATGTTGTCGCTGAAGGGAATTGGCGGGCGTCTGATTCCTGACGCAGCTGTTCTCAGAAAGGCTCTGCGTATATCCCTCCCCATGGGCGGCGAGAAGATAATGTTTTGCAGCGCATATATAATGCTGACGGCCATTGTGGCTCCCCTCGGGGTTGACGCCATAGCTGCGAATGCACTTGCCGTTACTGCGGAGAGCCTATGCTACATGCCTGGCTTCGGAATCGGCGAGGCGGCCACCACTCTCGTCGGGCAGGCGATTGGCGCTGGCAGGCGTGATGTGGCAAGACGTCTTGCCTGGATGAATGTCGGGCTCGGCGTGACTGCCATGACCATCTCCGGAGCTGCGATGTATCTGTTTGCTCCCTTCATAATGTCGCTTATGACCAATGTGGACTCAATTGCTTCCCTCGGGGTGATGTGTCTGAGGATGGAGGCCTTTGCGGAGCCGATGTACGCGGCCTCGATTGTGGCCTACGGCGTTTTTGTCGGTGCCGGCAAGACTTTGGTGCCCTCTCTTATGAATCTTGGCAGCATATGGATTGTCCGGATACCCCTGGCGGCATGGCTTGCCACCCAGATGGGACTGAGGGGCGTATGGCTCGCCATGGTGCTTGAACTTTGTTTCCGGGGCGTCGTTTTCCTGTGGAGACTTGCCAGAACATCGTTTTAAGCTCATCTAATTCATTTTTATCGCGGTGGCATTTTGTCATATGACGATTTCTTCTTACCTTAGCGCAATCAATTCAACCATAAACAAAATTTTAAATCTAAGATGAACAAACTGACTGTTTCCATGAGCGCACTGCTTCTGCCGATGGCATTTGCCGGATGCCAGAAAGGCGCCGAGACATCTGAATCGAAGATCATCGAGAAGCCGGAAGTGACTGTCACCGACGGCATGATGACTCCTGAGGTGCTTGAGGCTTTCGGGCGCATCGGCGAGGCCACACCCTCTCCCGACGGCACTAAGATTATCTTCACCCTTGCATACGAAAGTATCGAGGAGAACAAGTCGAACGCCGAAATCTACATCATGAACGCCGACGGATCCGACATGACTCGCCTCACGAAGACCGCATCCTCCGAAGGCAATATTTGCTGGATAGAGAAGGGCGAGCGTATCGCTTTCCTCGGAAAGGACGACGAGACCGGTGTGCCCCAGATATTCTCGATCAAGCCTGACGGTTCCGACCGCAAACGCCTCTCGAAGGTTGAGAACGGAGTGGAATGTTTCTCCGTTTCCCCCGATGGCTCGAAGGTGGTGTACGGTGCTCCGATTAAGGACTATGAGTCTACGGTGAAAGTCGCCACAAATGATTCCACCGTTTTCGCCGGTCTGCCGAAGACAACAGGCCGTCTTGTGGACGATCTCATGTATAAACACTGGGACCAGTGGGTTACAGAGATTCCGCATCCCTTCATAGCCGATTTCAGCGCTACAGGCGAGATCGCCAATTCGAAGGATATTATGGAGGGGGAGCCGTATGAGTGCCCGATGCGACCTTTCGGCGGTGCCGAATCGTTTGCATGGACTCCTGACGGAAAGAAGCTCGTCTATGTCTCCAGAAAGCTCAAGGGACAGGACTATGCTTTCTCCACTGACTCCAATCTCTATCTTTATGACCTGGAGAGCGGAAAGACCGAGATCCTGACAGAGGGTATCCTCGGATATGACACAGACCCCGTATTCTCGCCTGACGGAAAGACGCTCGCATGGCTTTCGATGGCCACTCCCAAGTTTGAGAGCGACAAGAAGCGTCTGATGGTGATGGATATGGCCACAAGGGAAAAACGTGACCTCACCGAGAACTGGGACTACTGGCCCGAGCAGATAGCCTGGGCAAAAGACGGCGCCTCTATATGGTTCACCGGTTATTATCAGGGTGTCGCTCCTGTCTTCAGGATGGATGTCAAGACATGCGCCATAGACACAGTGGCCATGGAGGTCTGCGACTACGCTTCCGTGAAGCCGGTAGCCGACAATGCAGCCATTGTCCTACGCCATTCGATGAGGAGCCCGAATGAGATCTGTCTCGTCCGCACAGACTCCAAGGAGGTCAAGGAGCTTACTTCTGTCAACAAGGAGCTTCTCTCGCAGCTCAAGCTTGGTGAGGTGAAGAAAGTGATGGTCCCCACCACCGATGGCAAGGAGATGACAACCTGGGTGATTCTTCCCCCCGATTTCGATCCCAATAAGAAATATCCGGCTATCCTTTACTGCCAGGGCGGCCCGCAGCAGGCTGTCAGCCAGTTCTGGAGCTACCGCTGGAACTTCATGATCATGGCAGCCAATGGCTACATCGTGATCGCTCCCAACCGTCGGGGTCTTCCGGGATTCGGCACCGAATGGAATCTTCAGATTTCAAAAGACTATGGCGGTCAGAACATGAAGGATTATCTCGCAGCAGTTGACTATATGGCCAAGGAATCATATGTCGATGAGAAGCGCATCGGTGCTATCGGCGCAAGCTACGGCGGTTTCTCCGTTTACTGGCTTGCCGGACATCATGAGGGTCGTTTCGCCGCTCTCATAGCCCATGCCGGTATCTTCGATATCGAGTCGCAGTATCTTGAGACCGAGGAGATGTGGTTTGCCGACTTCGATATGGGTGGCGCTCCCTGGGAGAAGGATAATGCTGTCGCTCAGCGCACATTCGCCAACTCGCCCCATAAGTTTGTCAACAACTGGACGGCTCCTATTCTCGTCACTGTCGGTGAGCTTGACTACCGCATCCTTGCCTCGCAGGGCATGATGGCTTTCAACGCCGCCAAGATGCATGGCCTTGAGGCCGAGATGCTCGTCTTCCCTGATGAGAACCACTGGATACTCAAGCCCCAGAACGCGGTGCTTTGGCAGCGTGTCTTCTTCCGCTTCCTCGACAAGTATCTGAAGGCGCCGGCTGCACCGGCCGCCGCTCCCGCTCCCGCAAACTGATATCGTTTGGTATCTTGCATATTAATGGCGCCCGTCGTGTGGATTCACGGCGGGCGCCAATCCATACCTACTTAAAGGTATTTTTAATATTCATTCTCTTTTTTTCCCCTGATGTCGGTCCATTTGCCGATTTTTAATGTTAATTTTGCGTTTGAAAGCGGTAAATTCCTTAATCCCTCCTCAGATCATATATATGAGACTATCTGACTTGAAGCCCGGGGAGTCGGGCATTATAACCAAAATACTGGGACACGGCGCGTTCCGCAAACGTGTGATGGAGATGGGATTCGTAAAGGGACGAGAGGTGATGTCTATCCTCAACGCCCCCATGCAGGATCCTGTGAAATACAGTCTTATGGACTATGAGGTGTCACTGCGGCGTGCGGAGGCAAATCTCATCGAGATCGAGCCTCTCGACGAATGGCGCCGGCGGGAATCGGAGGAATCGGGCGTCAGGACGGGTGAAAAATCTCCCGAAGACAGGAGTCCGAGGCGTGACAGGATAATCAATGTTGCCTTGATCGGAAATCCCAACTGTGGCAAGACCTCTCTATTCAATCTCGTTTCCGGAGCGCATGAGCGTGTCGGCAATTATGCCGGTGTGACGGTAGGCGCGAAGGAGGGATACCTCAATTACAAGGGTTACCGTATCAACATAGTTGACCTCCCGGGCACGTATTCCCTCTCGGCTTATTCCCCGGAAGAACTGTATGTGATGCGTTATCTGCGTCAGGAAGTGCCGGATGTGATTCTAAACGTGGTGGTGGCATCCAACCTGGAGCGCAATCTTTATCTCACCACAGAACTCATCGACATGAACCGGAGCATGGTTATCGCCCTCAATATGTTTGATGAGCTGGAGAAAAGCCATGCCACTCTTGATTACCGCCACCTCGGCAAGATGCTCGGAGTGCCCATCGTGCCTACGGTGGCATCAACCGGATGGGGTATTGACAATCTTCTGGAAACCGTCATCCAGGTCTATGAGATGAGGAACCCCGACACAAGGCATATTCACGTCCAGATGCGTCCGGAGGTTGAGAAGGCTGTCGGTGTTTTGAAAGACGCCATTAAAAGCGACTCCTCGATCACTCCCAAGTTCGCTCCGAGATACCTGGCCATAAAGCTTCTCGAAGGCGATCCGGAGGCGGAGAAGATGATTGCCGACAATCCCCATTTTCCTGAATGGATAGAGATTCGCGACAGGGAGGCGGCGTCCATAGAGAAAGAAACAGGAGAGGATGTCGCTTCCTCGATTGCTTCTGAGAAATATGGCTTTATCCAGGGCGCTCTTGCCGAGACCCTGCAGGGCGACCTCCATCGCGTGGAGAAATCTACTAAAATTATCGATGCTTTCGTCACCAACAAGCTTTTCGGATTTCCCATATTCCTGCTTGTCATGTGGCTGATGTTCTGGGCCACTTTCCAGGTAGGCTCCTATCCTATGGAGTGGATAGAATCGCTCGTCAGCTGGATATCGGGGCTCATCGGCGCCAATATGCCCGACGGCCCGTTCAAGGATCTTCTGCTCGACGGCATAATAGGTGGTGTAGGCGGCGTGATTGTCTTTCTTCCCAACATCCTCATCCTGTATGCCTTCATATCATTTATGGAGGATTCGGGATATATGGCGAGAGTGGCCTTCATTATGGATAAGCTCATGCACAGGATGGGACTTCACGGAAAGTCGTTCATACCGCTTGTGATGGGCTTCGGCTGCAATGTCCCGGCCATAATGTCCACCAGGATCATAGAGAGCAATTCCAGTCGCTTGATAACGATTCTTATCAATCCTTTCGTAAGCTGCTCCGCCCGTATACCCATTTACGTGTTGCTCGTAGGCGCGTTCTTTCCGGTGCATGGCGCATGGGTGTTCCTCGGCCTTTATCTTCTTGGAATATGTGTGGCGGTTCTGACTGCGAGGCTGTTGAGAAAATTCTGGTTCAAGAAAGACGAGACTCCCTTTGTGATGGAACTCCCCCCCTACCGTATGCCGACAGGACGTGCCATAGCGCGCAACATGTGGGCCAAGGCTGAGCAATATCTCAAGAAGATGGGTGGAATAATCCTGATTGCCTCCATAATAATATGGGCTCTCTCCTACTTCCCACGTTATGACGCGAGTCAGGTGCCTGACAGCTTCAGGACGGAGGCTATTGCCGAGATTGCCGTAGACGGCGACCACATGCCTACCGAGGAGATGGTCACCAATGAATATCAGCAGAGCCATTCGATCATGGGATACATAGGCCGTGCCTGCGAGCCTGTGATGGCGCCCATGGACTTCAACTGGAAGATATGTTCATCCCTTCTTGCCGGATGTGCGGCCAAGGAGGTCGTCGTGTCTACGCTCGGAGTGCTATATGTGGGTGATGACGATGCGGAGATTCTTTCAGAAAGATTGCAGAAGCCTTCCCCCGTGACCGGGCAGCCTCCCTTCTCCCCCGCAAAGGCGATGGCTTTCATGGTATTCGTGCTTCTCTATTTTCCGTGTATCGCTACCGTGACGGCCATTGTCAAGGAAACAGGCTCATGGAAATACGGCGCCTTCACCATAATCTACAATACCGTCGTGGCCTGGATTTTCTCATTCGTGGTCTACCGGATCGCACTTCTTTTCTGAATCTCACAATATTTGATATAAATCAAGGGGCTGA
>DKYZ01000118.1:0-17524 GCA_002493515.1 Porphyromonadaceae bacterium UBA7087
GCAGCAGCGCCCCGGCCGAGACGGTCCGGGCGCTGCGGTGTGTTTATTAGGTGATGCTTCTGATGTTACATCGCAAATTATTACTGATTTGCGATAAACGCTCCACGATATATAATCGCCGGATACTTTCACGAAAAACCTTCCATCTTTTCAGTAGTCTGTGTATTTTCACTGCCTCCGGAGGGCGGCGGCGGAGAGGAGGCGGTGGCCGATACGGCAGTAGAGGCATTTGCGCTGGAGGCAGTAGGCGTTGCGGAGCTGGATGAGGGCCTGGGAATCGAAGGCGCTGCGGGGTCTGAGTCCGTTTCGTGTGAAGAAGTCGGTGATGGTGTTGCTTTCCGCGGGCAGGGAGTGAAGAAGGTCTATGGCGCGGTCGGTGAGGGCGAAGTCGTTGTGGGAGGTGCCGAATGCCCACTGCAGTGGGACAATGGTGTTTATGGCAAGGGAGCAGATCGAGGCGCGGCTCAGATGCTCGGGGACCCTGGCTGCCGGTGCCGAGAAGTTGTAGTGTGTTGTCCAGTAGCCTGTGAGGGCGGGAGTGAAGAGCTTGACGGCGCCTTCAATGTCGGTGATTTCAAGTATGCGCGACATCATGCGGAATCCGCCGTGGAGCATGGCGGCAAGCAGCGCTATGCGGCGGTGGGGAAGACCTGCCGGACGCATGCGCTTTTTCCAGAGCATGGGACGGGGTGCCCGGAGGCCGAATTTGGCCGTAAAGAAGGCGTAGTCTGTCCTGAGCCGCTGCACATAGCCGTCGCCTGCAGCTGGTGCTTCGTCGAGCAGGCCGCTCTGGCCGAACAGTAGAGCTTCTATAGCGGCCAGGGAATCGCTGTGGCGCCCTACCACACGCAGAGGCACCGACATGGCCAGCCGCTGGAAGGGATCTCCGTTGGCCCCGAAGCCCAGACTGCGGGCTACTGTTACGTAACAGGCGGTTTCCCAGTCGCCGGAGCTACGCTCCAGAATGTTGGAGATGCGGGCGGCTTTTTCCTGCACGCGCTCGAAGGCCAGGGCGTCGAGCCATGACCGCAGGTGGGGTGCCGGCATCTGCGGAATGCCCGGCGAACAAGGCAGTTCCGACTCGGCACGGCCCGTGAGATCTGTGAAACGGCGGTGGAATTCCGGCTCGCATTTCATGGCGAACTGCGGTATGGTCTCGCCGTTGGAGCGGCTTATGGGAGTGTCGTCGCAGTCAACCACATGGAGCACCACTGAGTCGTAGGCCGGATCGCCGTCGTGACCGTGACGGTGCCAGTCGCTGGCGCGGACATGTATCTCCACGTCGCCCACCCATGTATGGTCGGCGATGCGTATCTTGGCGTTGAAAAAATCGGGTCCGGAATTGGTGTTGAGTGTTCCCGGGTCCAGCACCGTGAGGCGCCGGCCGTCCACGGTGGTCATTCCGGGACGCAGTGCCAGCCTGTGCTGCCACACGTATTGCATCAGTCGTTCCATGGCTTTAAGGGGAGAAGTGGAGGGGAGGGAAAGGGCAGGAGGGGCGCGAGCGGTTGTTACAGCTCCTGCACCTTGCGCTTGAAGTCTATCATTTTAAGTGCGGCTTCGGCAGCTTCGGCTCCTTTGTCGCCCACCGCACCGCCTTTTATGCGGTCTACGGCCTGCTGCTGGTTTTCTACAGTAAGCACCCCGAATATCACCGGGGTATCGCAGTCGGCGTTGAGGGCCGTCACGCCCTGAGTCACGCTCTGGCACACATAGTCGAAGTGCGGTGTGTCACCGCGCACCACGCATCCGAACACAATCACCGCGTCGTAGAGCGAGGCTTCGATCAGTGCCGAAGCTCCGAAGGTAAGCTCAATGGCGCCAGGCACGGAGAAGGTGTCAATGTCGGTGTCGGCAAGGCCGGCGCGGCGCAGGGTCTCGACGGCACTGTCGCGCAGGGCCGAGGTTATATCGCCGTTCCATTCGGCTGTGACTATGCCCACGCGGGCGTCCTTTACTGCGGGTATATCTGTTTTGGGAGTGTTTTTTGACATTGGGGTATATTTTAGGGGAGTGTGGTCAGCGGGGGAAGAGTTTGTGCCAGAAGGCGAATATGTCGCGGTCGGAGTTGCGGGCGTGGAACAGGATGTCGACAATGCGGCGGTGCTCGGTGTCGTCGCTCAGCTTGGACGCCTTGTAAAGCATGGTGTTGAGCAGATGTATGCCTTTTTCGCGGGTGGTTTTCTGGGCCAGGAGGGCTTCGCCGAGGTCTACGGACAGCGATAGCTGCTTTTCGGAAAAATCCGGCTCAAGGCGCGTGAGATAGCGCAGGGCGCGGGTGAAATATTGCACGGCTTCGCGCTGGCGGCTCATTTTCATGAGCGTGCGTCCCTCGAGCGTGAGCGAGTCGACGAGCCTCAGACCGGCGTCCTCTATGCCTTCGTTGAGTTCCCGCAAGTAGTCGTTGACCGAAGCGTGGAGCTCGGCGAGTGTCTCGGCCTGCTTCTGGCGCGAGCGGAACACGGCCGTGGAGGCATTAACGGCCAGAATGCGTGCGGAGCCGTAGCGTGCGGGATTCACGCGCGAGAGTCGGCTGAAAATTTTCACCGATTTCTCTATTTCGCGTTCGGCCTGGCGGTGCTGTCCGCCGGCGTTGTGCAGCAGGCTTATGTCATATAGAAGCGAGGCGAGTATGGCCAGGAAAGGCTCGTCCTTGCGGCGCGCGTGCTGGGCAAGGAGGCTCAGGGCCTTGGCAGCCGTGGTAAGAGCCTGTTCGATATCGCCCGAATAGATCAGTAGCGCCACCCGTGTCTGCATCAGCGCCGCATGGATATTGAGCATCTCGGGACTCTCGTCGGCAAAGCGCTCGGCAAGAGCATCGAAGTCGGTGATTGTCTCGATGGCTTCGGCCGTGCGGCCGGATTCCGCAAGCTCATGGGAGGCGGCGCGGATAAAGTCGTAGGCTTCGTTGAACGGGGCATCGGTTATGGCATGGCGGAGGCTTGAACCATTGATATTGCCGCGCACCAGTGCCAGCCGCTGCTCCACATCGGAGTCCACGGGGATGAAGATGGGGTCGAGCGACAGGTTTTTCATCAGTCGGGTGTTGAGTTGAGAGTCGAGGCTATTTCCGAGGTGAGGGCCTGGATAGTGGCCGTGGTCAGAATCCGGGCGTTCTCGGGATTTATATGCATTCCCATGAGGCTGCGGGCCGTCGCAGCAATTGCGCGGGCGCGGTCAGCGGCCGTGGGGTCGGGGGCCGGAGTGAAAGGAGCGGAGGCGGTCAGATTGCCCTGAAAATGGCTTGCGGTTCCAGTGTAGAAATCGAAGTTTATCATCGCCGGGCAATAGAAGCGCATAGTGCGTGCAAAGCAGGAGGCTGGATCACCGTCGTCGAATATCTGGGCCAGAGTGTGCGAGGAGGTCAGAAGCAGGTCGGCCATCTCGAGATATTCCAGTATGTAGGGGCGCACGTGGGTGAGGTTGGGCACCATATCGGCGGGATAGCCCGGCATATAGACTATGAGGGCCTTGCGACGGCGCACGTGGTCAATGAAGTCGGTCAGCTGCTGGCGCACCCGCGAGCGCAGTGCGAACGACGAGCCGAAAATCACCACGTCGTCGGGGTCGACGCGCGGCCACACAGTGTTGAACCCGTCCTCGGGATAGCGGTGGTAGTGTATGGGTTCGCCTTCGCCGGGGGCGAAACGCACGGCTGCGGGGGTGGTGCCGCCGTCGGTGTAGCGGTCAATGGACACGGTGTCTACTCCGGCCTCGGAAAGATAGGCTACCACCAGGTCGCCGAGGTGGTCGCGCGCGGCCTCGCTCATGAATGAGGCGGGTTGGCCCGCGCGCGAGAGCAGGGCTGAAGCGAGCAGCAGCGGGTCGGCCGGAGTGGCTTCCGCGCGTGCCGGAAGAGTTTTTGTGCCGGCGGGGAAGGTGAAGTCGACCGTCGAGGCTCCTATGAGTATTGCTTTAGGCATCTGACGTATTGTGGTTGAAGTGTGTGCGCTTGAAATGGTCATGAACGGGCCGCGTGTCCCAGATAGCCGCCGTGATGGCGCAGGGCATACTGCTCTTTGGTGAATCCGGTGGCGCGCATCACGTTTACTACCAGCACGTCGCCTATCACCGTCATCATGGTGGTGGAGGTGGTGGGGGTGAGGCCGAGCGGACACACTTCGGGGGCGGCTGCGGTGATGAGAGCGGCGTCGGCCACCCCTGCAAGCTCGCTGTCGGCGCGTCCGGTTATCACTATTATGGGAAGCTGGGGCACAAGGCGTTTGGCGAGGGTCACGAGGTCTATTATCTCACGGGTGCGTCCGGAATTGCTCACAAGCAGCAGCACGTCGGAGGGCTGGAGCACTCCCAGGTCGCCGTGCTGAGCCTCTGAGGGATGGAGGTTGACGGCAGGAATGCCCGTGGATGAGAATGTGGTGGCGATATTCAGGGCTATTTGGCCGGCTTTGCCCATGCCCGAGGTGACGAGCTTGCCTCCGCGGCGGTACACGTGCTCTACAATGAGATCGACGGCGCGGTCGTAGTCGGGCGAATAGGGTATTTCAGCGATTGCCCGGCTTTCGGCATCGAGAATCTCGCGCATGGATTGAGCTACAGTCATTATTCTTGCGGATTTGATAGTTTTCAAAAAAAAAGGTATAAGGAGGGGCACATAGGCCGTCTTCCCTGCAAAATTACAATTTTTTTCCAAAAAGCAGGAGATTGTCCTGCGGAAGAGCGGCACTTATATCAGGGGCTTCTCTGGCTTTGAGCGCAGAGGCCGCTGCTCGAATTTCTCTATGTCGTCTATCCATTTGGAATTTAGGAGCATACCTTTGGCCTGTGCCGGATCGAACCCGGCCATGACGGTTCGACCCACGCTCTTGGTCTGGCCGGTGGCGGCGTTGATTATGCGCTGTTCCAGAGTGAGGCTGCCGCGGCCTATGCGCGTTACTGCCGTCCACACCTCGAGCTGCTCGCCGAAATACGACGGAGCTATGAAGTCGCAGTCTATGTGCACCACAACCAGGTCGATATTGCGGAGGGAGTGGTTGATCGACGGGTCGATGGTGGTGAAGTAGTCGATCTTCGCCAGGTCCATGAAGGTGAAATAGACGTTGTTGTTCAGATGTCCGAGCACGTCTATATCGGAAAAGCGGGTCTGCACCGGCAGGCAGTGGCGGAATGGAAAGTCGGTTTTCGGCACTCTCTCGCTGTCGCTTTTCAGGATTGTTGGCTTTATAACGGATGGCATGACGCAGATTATTCTTTATGTATCGGGATGTCAGTGGAAAACTATCTCTGTTAGAACATCTGTCCCTACGGCTTTGTTGATTTTCTCCACCAGAGAGGAGCGGCAGAAGGAAAGCTCGTTTTTGAGCACTGCCGAGGTGATGTAGACGTGCATCACCGACCCTGCCACATAGCGGCGGAAGGTATAGCGGTTCACTCCCGCGCCCACCACGTCGGCCCACACGAAACAGGCGCGCTGGCGTGCGAGTTCATCGGTGAGGCCGGCCGATTCTATGGCCTCACGCAGTATGTCGCCGAGCTGGCGGGGTTCGGTGCGTTTCATGCTGGGGATGCTGAGGCTGCCAGAGTGAAAGTGCCGTCGGTCACAGACCATAGCCGGTAGTCGCCTCCGGTGCGGCCTATTATGTCGTCGAGATGCCTGCGGTTGGTGTCGGTGATGAAAATCTGTCCGAAATGGCTGCCGGTCACCAGGGCCATTATTCGTTCCACGCGGTCGGCGTCGAGCTTGTCGAATATATCATCGAGCAACAGCAGGGGTTTTATGCCTGTGGCATCGAGCAGAAACTCGAACTGGGCCAGGCGCAAGGCGATGGTGAAAGTTTTGCATTGGCCCTGCGAGCCGCAGCGACGCAGTGGCATGAGGTCGAGGGTGAAGTCTATGTCGTCGCGGTGCGGCCCCACTGATGTGTGGCGCACGGCCTCGTCGTGACGGCGCGCGCTGTCCAGCAGAGGCCGCAGCGTGCCGTCGGGGCTGGAATGGAGCGAGCCCCGGAAGGCGAGGCCCACGGTCTCGGTGTCGTCGCCAGCTATGGCGCGGTAATAGCGCGAGAATATGCCTGAGAGACGTTCAGTCCACTTCTCGCGCGTGGGGTGGATATATTCGGCCGCAGCCGACATCTGAGTCTCTATGGCCTCGTAGAGGGTGTGGTCCACTATTCCGGCGCGCAGGAGGCGGTTGCGCTGTTCGAGCGCTCCGGCATAGCGTATGAGGGCGTCGAGATAGCGGCTGTCGCTCTGTGATATCACCATGTCCATCCATCGGCGGCGTTCCTCGCCGGTGCCGCGAATCAGGTCTATGTCCTGCGGGGCGGCCATCACTATGGGGAATGTGCCTATGTGCTGGCTGAGCCGCTGATATTCCTTGCCTCCGCGCTTGAGAGTCTTGCGGCGCCCGCGGGCGAGGCCCAGCGACACTTCCTCGGGGGTGTCGCGGCGCAGGTAGAGGCCTTTGGCCATGGCGTAGTCCTCGCCGCGGCGCATGAGCATGGCGTCGGTCATTCCCGAGAAACTCTTGCAGAAACTCAGATAGAATATGGCGTCGAGCAGATTGCTCTTGCCCATTCCGTTGTTGCCCAGAAAACAATTGATTTTGGGCGAGAAATCGAGCGAGGCCTCTGCGATATTCTTGAAGTTGGCGAGTGACAGGTGGTTCAGCTGCATCGGATGCCTTGAATGGTTATATGCGTTCGGCTATGAAGGCTTTCATGGCCGGGGTGTTCTCGAGCACGCTCTCGAAGAGTTTTATCTGAGCGCGGGTGCGTACGAGGTTGTGGTCGGCGTAGGCTGTCTTGTAATATGTGTCGCCGTTCAGATAGTCGGCGAAGAATCTCACGGCCTGCATGTAGGGGAAGAGGGCGGCGGCGTAGGGAAGGTTCTCGATTTCCTCGCGGGTAAGGAACACTCCGGCACTCTCGAGATAGCCTTCGGTGAAAGCGCGGAATATGTCCATGTTGAAGTTCACGCGGTCAAGGTCGGGATCGTCCTCGGCGCCGGTGTTGGCGGCGGTGCGCATGAAGTCGCCGAAGTCGCTGAACACGTAGGAGGGCATCACGGTGTCGAGGTCGATGACGCACAGCACCTTTCCGTCGCGGTCGAAAAGCATGTTGTTCACCTTGGTGTCGCAATGGCAGATGCGTTTGGGCAGGCGGCCCTCGCGGTGAAGCTGCTCGGCCAGACACATCTCGTCGGCGTGGGCAAGCAGTTTGTCGGCTATGTCGCGCACGTCGGCGAGTCGGCCGGCTTTGTCGTCGGCTATGGCCTCGCGCAGCTGCTGCAGGCGGAATTCCATGTTGTGGAAGTCGGGGATGGTCTCCACCAGTGTCTCCGGGATGTCTACAAGGTCGGCCTGGAACTTGCCGAAGGCGCGGCCTGCGTGGCGGGAGTATTCGGGGTTCACGATGTCGAATGTCAGGGCATCGGGTATGAAGGTCATAACGCGCCAGTAGTTCTCACCGTCGAAAAAGTAGGTTTTCGACGCATCTTCCACGGTGGGCAGGAAATTAAGCACGCGGCGGTCGATGTCAGTTGCTCCATCGGCTTCGAGTTTGCGGCGCAGGTGGCGTGTCACGGCCGTGATGTTGCTCTGCAGAGCGTCCACGTCGGTGAAAATGTGGTGGTTTATGCGCTGGAGCACATAGTCGGGTGTATCGGTTCCTTTGGTCGTCACCTTATAGGTGTCGTTGATCAGGCCGGAGCCGAGAGGCTTTATTTCGGCTATTTCACCTTCGATGGCGAAATGCTTGGCGATGTCGTTGAGTCTGTCCATTTTTCGTGATATTTAAGGCTTATCTCTACAAATATACGGAATTCCCCGCTGTGGGGCAAGAAAAACTTGAGCTCTTACTGTCGCAGAGCGGCGAGGCGGCGGGATATGTAGGGGGTGGAGCGGAGGGCGGCGGCGCGGGAAAGATAGTCTATGGCTGCCTGGCGGTCTGTCTCGCTTGTGCGGGCACGGTCGGCGTGGTAGTTGCCCAGATACAGAAGTGCCTCGAGCGATTCGGGATTGATTGCGAGGATTTTGAGATAGACTTTCATAGCCTCTTCAGGACGGCCGTCGAGGAGCAGCCCCTGGGCCAGAGGATAGAGGAAATCAGGATGGTCGGGCATTCCGGCGAGCATCTGCCGGCTGCATGCGATCATGCCGTAGGGGTTGCGGCGGAAGGTATAGTATCGCAGAAGCTGGGAGTCGATGTTGCGCGACATCCAGGGATGGGCGTGGCGCACGCGCAGCAGGAAGTCGCGATAGAGCGAGGTCTGCGCCAGCGAGAGACTCAGGCGCTCCACACGGCTGAAAAGGGAGTCGAGCGGCAGGGCCGCGTTCAGGGCGCGGGTGGTGAGGTCGAGCTGGCCTGTAGGGTCGTCGAGCATTCCGGCGGCCACTATGGCATGGGCGTAGGCGTCGGCATCGGAAGGCGATTCTGAAATCAGCAGGCCGTACATGGCTGTCGCACTGGCCCATTCTTTCTGGTCGAAAAAACGTGTGGCCTTTTCACGGATAGATATCGAGGGAACGGCGGCCTGAAGAGACGCGGCGCCGAGCAGGAGCAGGGCCACTGAAAGCATGGCGCCTCGCATAGAGGAGATAATCTTAACCATTTATTTTGAGATTTAGTATGGCTTCCACAAGGAATAGTCCGGTGATTTTTGCGCGGGGCATTTCCATGTCGGCATAAGCCGGATTTGTGCTCCGCAGGGTGAGGACGGAGGGGTCGGGGTTGCGGTCCACATGTTTCACCAGGCGGAAATCGTCGGTGACAATCACGTAGATCTGTCCCCACGATATGCACGAAGGGTCAGAAACGGGACGTATGGCTATATAGGACCCAGGTTTGATCTCAGGCTCCATGCTGTCGCCCGATACCCGCACAATCACCGCCCGCGAGCTTACGCCGGGAAACTTCACCGAGCCTATGATGCGGTCGGTGGTGAATTCGGCGGTGAGTTCCGACGCTCCGGCGCATACATCCACATCGTAAACGGGAATGGCCCCTTCGGGAGCTACTGTCGGTTTGTCGAAGGGGAGGGAACGGCCCGTCTCGAGCCACTCGAGCGACACGCCAAGGTCGAGCGCTATGCGGTTTATGAGGTTGCGGGAGATGCGCAGCTTGCCGTTGAGCATCTTGGAAAGGTTGGTGGGGTCAACGCTGATGCGCCGGGCGAATTCGGCCTGGGTGATGCCGAGGCGGCTTATCAGAAATCGCAGACGTTCCTCAAGCTGGCGCTGACGCATGGCGGCGTCGGCAGCTGTCGGGTTGTGGGAATGGCGCGTGGGGTTACTCATAGTCGGGGAGCAGAGAGATATTTCGTTATGGCAAATTTACAATTTAATTGTAAAACAACCAATGCGGCCAAAAGTGCTCCTCACATAAAAAAGGTTAACTCGCAGGGTTTATTTACCTCTGATGGCAAGGGCTATGAGGCTGCCGTCGGGGCCCGGAAAGTGGCTGAGTCGGATGTTAACCGAAGGGCTGGATGGAATCATGGCGCGGGATGCCGTGGCGTCCAGACGAATGTCGGCGAGGGTCAGACCGACTATACCTGCGGCTTTGAAGGCAGCCTCTTTGGCTGTCCATGCGCGCAGCAGACTTTCTTCGTCGGCGCCATGAATAGGGATTTCTTCGGGGGCGAGAAAACGTGCGGCCACGCGCACAAGCTGTTGCCTGGGCAGCTCTATGTCCACGCCTATAGGCCTTCCCGCGCGACCAACGGCAAGGACAACAGTGTGGAGTGAGTGGCTGATTGAAATTTCGGGAGCGGTCGTGGCGGTGTCGGGCAGGATAAGCCGTGGTGCGCCGTCGGGGCTATGCTCTACTGTGGCTCCCGGGCCGAACAGGGTTGTGACAAGACGTGCCGTAGCCGCCTTTTCGGCCTCGCGGCGTGAGCCTCGGCTGCCGTCTGTGGCAATAGGCGCAGTGTAAATTTCCACACCTTCGGCAGGGATGGATACAAACGGCTCGGTGGCGTTGAGAGGCATTGCGGTGGAATTAGGTCGGAGAGAATCTGGAAGAAAGGTAAGGGGACTATGTCCAAGGCTCAGGAGGATTGGTTAGAAACAACGCGGGCGAGCCGGGATAATTCCCACGCCCGGGCGATAGTCGCACAAAGTTAAAAATATGTTTGTAAAACAGCAAATCAGCCATTACCTTACCATGGAGTAGATGCAGTTGTTAGTCTTTACTACTCAATTATCCTCTTAAGCACACTCATTGCCCCTCCTGGTTACGAATTGAGAAAACGTTGTATTAAAATATGTATATTAATTATTATAAGTTGTAGCTTTATTAAGTAAAATGTAAGAGCCTGACATATGGAAACAACTTTTGGCTAGACAATAACTTATAACCTAAATTTCAATAGCTACTTAGTATAAATTAATTTTTACAACTTACATAGTGTTTGTTTTTTTGCCTTACTCTTCGATGGATTTTCAGGCACACTCCAGTTGTTTTAATTTTTAAATCTGGTTTCGAAGGGTGTATCATAACGGTTCTCTGCTCCAGAGACCTGACGTTTACCGAATACGTAGTTAATCTTAAAGGTGATGGAAATCGGATTGAAATCAGAATGCTTGCTGTATCTGTATTGGGGCGAATTATAGTGGTAGTCATTCTTAAATCCAAGCAGATTAAAACCTTCCAGTGATAAGGTCATACCGTTTCGGAATCCTTTGGATAATGAAAGAGAGAGCAGATTTTTCGATTTGCCATATCGGGTAACCATTTTTACCGGAGAATAATAGCTGTAATCTACATATAATCGGAGTTTATGCCCGGGGGATAGGATAATGTTGTTAGATATATTGAATGAATATCCAGTATCGCGATAGCCTAAATCCATATTGTCAATAAAGGCTTCGGAATCGTAAAAATAAAATTGTGCATTTCCTTTGAGTCGCCAGATTGATCCAAATACATGGTTATAGGAAATAAAGGAAGTAAAAGATTTTTGATGGCCGAAGTTTCTGGTACTTGTCACTGTTATGTCATTTTCCGGATAGGTAAAGTCTATGTATGAATCAGAGGTAAGCGTAAATGTTGATCCAAATATGAAATCACTAAGAAAAGAGTAATAAATGGAGAATCTCCAATCTCTCTCGGGTTTGAGGTCGGGATTTCCTTTTATGCAAGTGGTTTCAGATGTCCAATAGACAAATGGATTCAGGGAACTGTAAAACGGCCGGAAAATGCCATGGGAAACACCAAGAGAAACGCCCTGGTTTCCTTTGGGAATATTAAAATTGATGTTTACTGACGGAAAGAAATCCGTATAGCCGTGTTTGACTATATCTTTCTGCATTTTTCCTTCGGTGTGTGTTTTTTCTACCCGAAGGCCGCATGATGTGCTTATTAAATCATTCCATCTTGCATTCCAATCGGCATAACCTCCTACGATAGTTTCTTTATATATGAAACGATTGCCGTTCTGTTCATCAATAAAGTCATTGTCTATTCGAGAATGCAGCACATCAAGTCCTGTACTTATGTTGTTCAAAGAATTTATCTGTAGAAACAATCGTGGTTTTATGTGAAAACCGTTGCTTTCCGTTTTCGCGGATTGTAATTGAATTCCGTCGTTAAAC
Organism: Porphyromonadaceae bacterium UBA7087; assembly: GCA_002493515.1. Taxonomy (GTDB): domain Bacteria; phylum Bacteroidota; class Bacteroidia; order Bacteroidales; family Muribaculaceae; genus Lepagella. The sequence goes on from DKYZ01000118.1 coordinate 11,552, forward strand.
AAATATTTCGTGGAGCTTTCTGCATATTTTGATGAATAGTCCGCAGTGACATCAATATAGCTACCCTTGCTGTCTGTCTTGTGGTTATAATATGCCTGAACGGAATAATTAGGTCTATGCCAAGGCGAGGATGACTTAATCTTAGAATCCGTGGACTTCAGATTATTCTGTTCGGTATATAGACTGTTTACGGATGCCTCGGAATGGGACTGATTTCCGGTGGCATTTATGGTGATGCCAATTTGAGTGTCGTGAGAATATGAGTATGAGGCATTCACATTTCCTGAAATCAGATTGCCCCAGCCGGATTCACGTATTCGGTCAATGACCTGTAGTCCTTTGTCCTCATAGCTATAATCGGACTGTGTCTTGGAATATATGTTGTTGCCGTTATAAGTTATATTTGTTGAAAGGTTTATTTTCCCTTTGGAAAATCCTCCCCAAAAGGAATCGGAGGTAGAGATTCTGCCACCATAATATTTCACGGAGGCGAATGTGCTTCCGATAAAGCCTTCAGTCGGTTTATCGAGAATAATGTTTATAATGCCACCTTTAAGAGATGCAGAGTGTTCACTTCCCGGATTCGTTATAATCTCAATCCGTTTTATCTGTCCGGGAGGTAAGGATTTAAGCATCCCTATGAGAGAATTGTTGTCGGTTTGCGGATCTCGTCCGTTTATATAGATTATGGAAGCACCTTTTCCGATAATGGATATGGCGGTTTCGTTTATATCCAATAATGGGGTCAATTTAAGAAGCTCATAGGAATTCTGGACTTCATTCTTAAGACTTCCGGGGGAGAAAATAAATCTACCGTCTTTATGCTTGATTGAATTAGGAGAAACGGTTACAGAAACTTCTGATAAAGAATGGGGGTCAATCGCCAAAGAAACGTTTCTTATCGTGGAATAAAAAGGTTGAACCGAGGGTTTGTATCCGAGACATCGAACTATTAAACCCATGGAGTCGGGTAAAATATGTTTGATTTCCGCAACGCCGTCTTTGTCAGAAATAGTGGTATATATTATTGTAGAATCACGCTTATTGATTACAGAGACGGAGGCGCCAGGGATGGAATTGCCTTTTTCGTCTACGATATTAATTCTGCTTGATTTCTGGACCTGAATCGCCGACATAGATGTACATAAAAAGAACACCATCCATATCGAGATTATACGGAGAATGAAGTGTGTGTTATGTGTCCACTGCGGTTTTGTCATGCCGCAAAATTAACGTAAATTTTATATTTAATGCATTTGTCGTGTTAAATTACATTAAATAGAGCTCTGTTTTTCTTTTACTATTGATTTTTTGTTTTGCTCGTAATTAAGCATTATATATCCGAGGAATTTAAAAAAAATCTTAACTAGTCACAGATTTCATTCAGAAATCAATTAAAGATTATGCCGGTTTAGAACTTGCGGCAGTGTAAATTTCCACACCTTCGGCAGGGATGGATACAAACGGCTCGGTGGCGTTGAGAGGCATTGCGGTGGAACGGGGAAAAGTGTCAGTCGACTTCAGGCAACTCGCTCTGGTCGGTCTGGACATCGGGCATCACCTTCACTCTTACCTCGGTGATGCGGTGGGACGACACGCCAAGCACCAGGAAGCGGCAGCGGCCGTAGACAAGGGGCTCTTTGGCTTTGGGGAAATCTCCTTTTATGGCCAGAAGCATTCCGGCGAGAGTCTCGCAATCCTCGGTCACGTCCTCATAGTCGTCTTCGTTCAGACCGGTGATGCGGAAGAAGTCGGAGAGAATGGTGCGACCCTCAAACACGTATGTGTCGTCGGGCAGACGGCGGTAGGTTTTCTCCTCCTCGTCGTATTCGTCGTTAATGTCGCCCACTATTTCCTCAAGTACGTCCTCCATGGTCACTATTCCCTGAGTGCCGCCGAACTCGTCAACGACTATGGCCATGTGGATGCGGCGTCGGCGGAAGTCCTCGAGAAGATCGTCGATCATGCGCGATTCCGGCACGAAATAAGGTTCGCGCAGAAGTTTGCGCCAGTCGAAATCGGCCTTTGCCGAACCTATGTAGGGCAGCAGGTCGCGGGAGTAGAGGATGCCTTCTATGCAGTCCTGCGTCTGGCGGTAGACTGGCAGGCGGGAATACCCGCTCTCGATCACCACCGACATCACGGTGTTGAAGTCGGAGCTGATTTCAATGTCGGTCATGTCCACGCGGGGTGTCATCACCTCGGAGGCGGTGGTGTCGCCGAACCGCAGGATGCCCTCGAGCATCTCTTTGTCATCAGGAGTCTTCACATCGGTGATTTCCAGGGCCTGCGAGAGTTCGTCGGCGGTGACGTCGTGCTGTTTCTTGGTCACGACCTTCTCCACAATCACCGAACTGCGCACAAGCATGGACGATATGGGCCGGAACAGCGATGACAGGAACTGCACGCCGCCTGTGGCCATGCGCACCCAGCGCATATTGCCGGAGTTGGCCATGAGTTTGGGCAGAATCTCGCCGAAAAGCAGAATGAGGAATGTGAGGATTACCGTCTGCAATATGAAGCTGAGCACAGGGCTCATGCCCTCGAATATGGGGCCTAAGGCAAAGTTGCAGAGTATTACAATGGTCACATTGACCAGATTGTTGGCTATGAGGATGGTGGCCAGAAGTCGTTCGGGCTGGCGGATGAGGGAGAGCGTGCGTTCTCCCTTGGGGGTTTCCTCAAGTTCTTCCATCTGCGGCTGCGTGAGCGAGAAAAAAGCAATCTCGCTTCCGGAGACGAAAGCTGAAACGAGGAGCGCCAAAATTGCAAATAGGAGTGCGATGATCTGGGCGAGGCCGAAGTGGGCCGGAAACAGCACGGAAGTCTGCAGCGGAATCAGGTCGGAGAGAATCTGAAGGAAGGGTAAAGGGACTGTGTCCAAAGCTCAGGAGGATTAGTTAGAAACAACGCGGGCGAGCCGGGATAATCCCCTCGCCCGCGCGATGGTCGCACAAAGTTACAAATATGTTTGTAAAACAGCAAATCAACCCTTTCCTTACCATGGCAAACGAATCAGCTTCATAGTTTTCAGGAAATAGTATGAGTGGGTGTCTAACTCTTGGTATTAAATACCCTCTTACGCATATCATCAAAAGTATAATTACTTAAGATTGTACTAAATCCGTACTATATTTTCAAAGAGAGTCAGAAGAGCCAGGAGGGTATATTATTTCTACTTTAGCCATAGGAGGTTATTAGGGACGGTACGGACCTGACGGACTTTGGGGACCTTGCGGACTCCGCTTTTTTACCTGACAAAGGCTCTGGTGGCAGGATTGTGCTTACAACCTCGACGGCCGGAGGCCGACGCTCCCAGGCGGTGGAGCAGGCCACTGCTTTTAGGGATTTTACAACACCCTCTTGAACTTTTCTATGTGGAAGAGGGCGGTTTAGAATTTGCGGCAGGAGATTGTGACGCCCTGGGAGGTGACCATGCGGAGGGTACGGTCGGAGAGATGGTCTATCTCAACGGTGTACACGGGGCCGGTGACGTTGGTGGGCTCTCCGGGAGCCAGGGTGAGTCCCCAGGGAGTAAGCTTGTCGGCAGTGCTGTAGGGAAACTCCATAGTGAGGGTGGAGCCTTTCTGGGTGAGGTTGGCGGTGGCCACTACTCCGCCGGTGGTGAGCTGCACTATGTCGCGGTAGAAACAGTAATAGAGTTTCTCGGGCTGCTGCACGGTTCCGTCGGGATATTCTATTTTCATTATCTGCCACTGGTTGTCAAGTTTGCCGTTAGTGGGACAGTCGCGGCATCCGGCAGCAAGCAGCCCGGTGGCTGCAATAAGGGTGAGAGCGATTATCTTGTAAAGGGTTTTCATAGCCATCCTGATTTAGAGATTGAAAGCATCATGCCGCGGCTGCAGCCGGTGAGTTTGCCCCAGTCGGCGCCGAGCGAGAGGGTTCCGCTCCAGCCTTTGAGGCGTGCGGGACGCCAGGTGGCTTCCAGGAGCAGATTGTAGCCGTGGAGCACCTGCGAGGCGGGGAAACCGTATGTGCCCCATGAGCGGTTGTAAGTGAAGAGCACACGGTAGTCGAGTCCGGGCACCGGAGCGCCTCCGAAGCCGAAGTGGTGGGCCTTGACGCGGTTATGATAGAAATAGAGTTCGTGGTTGGAGTTGTAGAGGGGAGCGCGCAGAAGGGGGTTGCCTATGCCCATGCCCCAGTGCTGCCAGCCGTTGTAGATGCCGTGGTTGTAATAGTCGTCGCGGCCGCTCACCTGCGAGTTGATTTCGGGGGTGTGGTCCCAGTAGACCGGACCGGCCTGGAATTTCATCATCAGGTATTCATAGACAAACTTGTCGATCACCGGATTGGCCGGGAGGCGTATCTCGCCGCCGAGGAGCATGTCGCGCCAAGGGTAGTCGAAAGTCATCATCGAGTGGTCCTCGAAATAGTGCTTGTAGTAGGCCTTCACGCCCCACTGGGTGTAATCGGGAAGCCAATTGAGACCGAAGCTCCACTGGCCGGTGTGGTTGCCGTAGCAGTTGAGAATCTCGCCTATCTGGGTTGGATCCGAGGTGTCGCCGCCGGAGGATGGGATGAGCACGTGCCAGAAATCCTTGAGCGAGTGGCCCATGTGGGAGTATGTGAATTTGCCGGTGGCCTTGTCGTAGCGGCGGATAGTGCCTCCCCACTGCGCTCCCATCTCCATGCCTCCTTCGAAGGTGAGCTGGTCGCGGGTCGGGTCGCCTATGCGGAACATAAGTCCCTTGGAATGGAACAGCACGTTACGGGCCAGGCGTGAAGTCTCGGGCACATAGTCCTCGGCCCAGTGCGTGTCGGTAAACGCGCCTATCGATATGTAGGCTCTTACCGACAGCCAGTTGCGTGTGCCGGGAATGAATACGTAGTCGCGTGTCTCCAGACGGGCCTGCGGGATGGGCCGTGCGTTTTCCGAGAACAAAAGGTCGCCGGAGCTCAGGCGCCAGTCGCCGAGGAATGCGTGGCGTTCCTTGCTGCCTATGGTGAGGTTGAGCCAGCGCCAGTTGACGCCGGCGTATAGCTGCTGAACGTTGAATGTCGACTGGTAGCACGCGGCCACGGCAAGGTCAACGCCGAAATCCCAGCTCCATGTGCGGGTGGTGTCGGCGCGGCGGAACAGGGAAGCGCGCAGGTATCCGTTGTCTTTGCGGAGCGAGGAGAGGCCCTGACGGTTGTTGACGAGCCAGAACGGAGTGTGGTCGCCCGAGCTTACCGAGCCGTTGAGCGTCACGCCGTAACGGTAGGTGCTGTCGGGAATCGAACTGAATATGCCGGCGGCGGCAGGAAGGGCGGCCGCGAGCAGTATCATAGCGGATAAGAACCGCAATTTCTGTGTGATTTTTTCCATACGGCTGCAAAGATAGCTCATTTTCAATAAACAACCGGCTTCAGGAGCAAAAAACAAATGGACGCTCCGATATGTTGATTTTATATAGTGCCGGCTCACGCCGGCCGGAAAATGCTGTTTCAACTCTTTTTTTCGTCACAGATTATATGAAACGTTTACTTTCAATAGTTCTCCTTGCCTCGGCGCTGGGAGCTTCCGCACAGGTGCACAGCTATGTAGACCAACAGCTCGATTCGCTCAAAAGCAGTCATAAAGTGATAACCTTCGGCGGCCAGGAAACCGGTCAGGGCGTGAGCCAGGTCCCGGTGGACAGCGTGCGGCGTCTTGTCGACGCATTTTATTACGACCAGTTCCGTCATTTTCAGGATCCGGCCGCTCCATACTTTCTGTTCATGAGTAAGGACGCACAGCTGGCCATGGGTGTGGGCGGATGCGTGAGGATGCGCGCATATTTCGATTGGGGAGGGGCCGTCAATTCGAGCGGCTTCGCCCCCTACCTTATCGACATCAACCCCGACCCGCGCCATGACCGCGCGTTCGGCACCTCGCCTGCAGGCACCTCGCTGTTTTTTCGCGTAATAGGCCGCAACAAGAGGTTCGGTAACTATCAGCTGTATATCGAGGCCAATTTCAACGGATAC
>DKYZ01000118.1:17813-37003 GCA_002493515.1 Porphyromonadaceae bacterium UBA7087
ATCGAGGCCAATTTCAACGGATACGAGAGGCGCGACTTCCATCTGAAAAAAGCTTACGCCGTAATCAACAACTGGACAATAGGCTATGCAAGTTCCACATTTTCCGATCCCGCCGCAGTGCCCCCGACGGTCGACGCGCAGGGTCCGAACAATAAGGTATCGCCCACCAATGTGCTCGTGCGCTGGATCAAGCCATTCGGAAAGCGCTGGTCAGTGGCTCTGTCGGCCGAAACGCCGTCGAGCAACATCACGGAAGAGGACGCGGTGTGCGAGAGTGTCGACGACTGGATGCCCGACTTCGCGGCGTTCGTGCAGTATGAGTGGAGCCAGACGGCCCATGTGAGACTTGCCGGAATACTGCGCACTCTTCCTTACCGCAATATGGTGGAGGGCAAGAACCGCAACAAGGCGGGGTGGGGTGTGCAGCTGAGCTCGGTGCTGCATCCCACACGTCAGATAACGTTCTACGGATCGGTCAACGGCGGCAAGGGATATGAAAGCCTCGGGGGCGACCTCCAGATAGGCAAATACGACCTCATTCCCGATCCGAGACACCCCGGAGAGATGTATGCTCCGGCAGCTGTGGCATGGAATGTGGGACTGCAGTATAATTTCACCCCGTCGCTGTTTGTCTCGGCCAACTACAGCCAGTCGCATTACATGCCGCACGGCTCCGAGATGGCCCCGGATGAATACAAGACCGGACGCGTGATTGCCGCCAATGTGTTCTGGAATCTCACGCCCCGTATCCAGGTGGGCGCGGAATTCGACATGGGCCAGCGTGTGAACCACGACGGCGCAAGCCGCTGGGCACGTCGCGCGAGTGCCATGGCTCAGTTCTCGTTCTGAAGCGTCAGGACAGACGCATGGCTGTCATTCGGCAGCCGCGCAGGAAATCGGCTGCGCTCATGCGCTTGCGCCCCTGCGCCTGTACCTCGTCGAGCTGCAGCTTCTCGTCGCCGCAGTCCACCAGGAGGCGTCCGCGCTCGTCGACCGTGGCCGTTCCGGGCTCTGCATCGGCTGGAATGCCTGTAAGCGAGGCCTTGAATATCTTCAGCGAGGCAGCATCGGCTCCCACGCCGTGCATCTCCGTCCATGCGGTGGGATATGGCGAGAGTCCGCGTATCAGATTGCGCACCGTGGCTGCGGGGCGGCTCCAGTCTATGCGGCACGTTTCTTTGAAAATCTTTGGCGCGGGAGTAGGTTGCTGCCCGGTCCCGGTTGTGAGTTCGCTCTGGGGGGTGGTGTGGAGCGTGCCTGCAGCTATGGATTTTACGGTGTCGAGTGTAAGCTCCGCACCAAGTTCCATCAGGCGGTCATGGACAGTTCCTGCGTCGTCGCTGTCGGTTATGTCTATGCGGCGGCAGTCAATCACGTCGCCGGTGTCAATCTCGTGTTTGAGGAAAAATGTGGTGATGCCGGTTTCGGTGTCGCCGTTTATCACGGCCCAGTTTATGGGCGCGGCTCCGCGGTAGCGCGGCAGCAGCGAGGCGTGGAGATTGAATGTGCCGAAACGGGGCATGGTCCACACCACTTCCGGAAGCATTCTGAAAGCGATTACTATGAAAAGGTCGGCTCCGAGGCTGCGGAGCTCGTCGACGAATTCGGGATTCTTTAGCTTCTCGGGCTGCATGACTTTCAGGCCGGCCTCGAGGGCATAGGTTTTTACGGCGGGAGCCATGAGATGCTTGCCGCGCCCTGCGGGCTTGTCGGGAGCGGTGACCACGGCGGCTATGTCGCATCCGGCCTCATGAAGCCGGCGAAGGCTCGCAACCGCGAAGTCGGGAGTGCCGAAAAACACTATCTTCATATCCTTTATTTCCATAATTCCTATTCAAAATTTCTAATTGTTGCAAATTTACCGATTTTTTTTCAACCGTCCCGTTGAAATATGCCCGCGGATAGCTACCTTTGTAAGAGTGAGCCGAAAGCGCTCGTTTCTTTTCCGTGAAAAATCAATCAAAATAACATCACTATAACCAGAATCATGAGAAAACTCACATCACTTCTGCTGCTCGGAGTGTCGGTCTACGCGGCTTCGGCAGCCGAACCTGTTGATTATGTAAGCACCCTCGTGGGCACCGAGTCGAAGTACAGTCTTTCGACCGGAAACACCTATCCTGCAGTGGCTATGCCCTGGGGCCTGAATTTCTGGACACCCCAGACAGGAAAAATGGGTGACGGCTGGACATATACCTACGCCGCCGACAAGCTGCGCGGCTTCAAGCAGACCCACCAGCCCAGCCCCTGGATTAACGATTACGGCCAGTTCTCCATCATGCCCGTGACCGGCGGCATCAAGTATGGCGAGAACGACCGCGCAAGCTGGTATTCCCACAAGGCCGAGACCGCCACACCATATTATTACAAGGCTTATCTTGCCGATCACGATGTGACCACCGAACTCGCTCCCACCGAGCGCGCAGCGGCCTTCCGCTTCACTTTCCCGCAGTCCGATACATCCACTGTGGTGCTTGATGCCTTCGACCACGGCTCGAGCGTGACAATCGATCCTGCCAACCGCCGCATCACCGGCTACACCACCCGCAACAGCGGAGGCGTGCCCGAGAATTTCAAAAATTACTTCGTGATGGAGTTTGACACTCCGTTCACCTATACCGCCACCGTGACCGACAGCGTGCTCTCCACCGCCTGCAAATCGGCTACCGGCAACCATACCATGGCCATCGTGGGCTTTCCCACGTCCAAGGGTCAGGTGGTGAATGCCCGCGTGGCATCGTCGTTCATCAGCCCCGAGCAGGCTCTTCTCAATCTCAAGGAGCTTGGCGACGGCGATTTCGACCGCATCAAGGCCCAGGGACGCAAGAAATGGAACGAGACCCTCGGACGCATAGAGATTGAAGATGACGGCGAGGAATCACTCGACGCCAAGCGCACCTTCTATTCCAACATGTACCGCACCCTGCTCTTCCCCCGCAACTTCTATGAGATAGACGCCCAGGGCAACCCCGTGCACTACAGCCCCTACACCGGCGAGGTGCTTCCCGGCTACATGTTTGCCGACACCGGCTTCTGGGATACCTTCCGCGCCCTCTTCCCCATGCTCAACATCCTCTATCCCTCGCAGAACCAGAAGTTCCAGGAAGCTCTGGTCAATATCTATAAGGAAAGCGGCTTCCTGCCCGAATGGTCCAGCCCCGGACACCGCGGATGCATGGTTGGCAACAACAGCGCTTCTGTGGTGGCCGACGCCTGTCTCAACGGCATAAAGGCAGAAGATATGGAGACACTGTGGCAGGCCGTGACTTCCGGCGCCCACAAGGTTCATCCCACGGTAAGCTCCACCGGCCGTCTCGGCCATGAGTATTACGACAAGCTCGGATACGTGCCTTACAACGTGGGTATCAAGGAGAATGCCGCCCGCACCCTCGAATATGCCTACGACGACTGGTGTATCTATCAGCTCGGAAAGGCTCTCGGCAAATCGGAGAAGGAACTTGCTCCCTACGCCATGGCTGCATACAACTACCGCAACATCTTCGACCCCTCCCACAACCTTATGCGCGGCCGTAACGAGGACGGCACCTTCCAGAGTCCATACAACCCGCTGAAATGGGGCGACGCCTTCACCGAAGGCAACGCATGGCACTACACCTGGTCGGTGTTCCACGACCCCCAGGGCCTGATAGACCTCATGGGAGGCGACCGCGAGTTCAACGTGATGATGGATTCCGTGTTTGCCGTGCCCCCGATTTTCGATGACAGCTATTACGGTCAGGTGATCCACGAGATACGCGAGATGCAGATTATGAACATGGGCAATTATGCCCACGGCAACCAGCCCATCCAGCACATGATCTATCTCTACAACTTCTCCGGTGAACCCTGGAAGGCCCAGCAGCATGTGCGCGACGTGATGAGCCGCATGTACACCCCCAACCCCGACGGATACTGCGGCGACGAGGACAACGGCCAGACATCGGCCTGGTATGTGCTTTCATCGCTCGGATTCTATCCCGTGGCTCCCGGCACCGGAGAGTATATTCTCGGCTCGCCCCAGTTCAAGAAAGCTAAGATTCATCTTGAAAACGGCAAGACGGTTGAAATCAACGCTCCGAGCAATTCGGACGAGAATATCTATGTGAACGCTCTTGCCATTGACAAGACCCCGACGGACAAGACCTATATCACTCACGAGCAGCTGTGGGAAGGCCCGGTGCTCGACTTCGACATGAGCTCCACCCCCAACAAACTCCGCGGCACCGCGCCCGAGTCGCGTCCCTACTCCTTCTCCCGCACCGCCGAAGGCGTGAAGGCCAAAGCCGCCAACGAGAAGCGCGCCAAAGCCGTAGAGAAGCAGCAGGCCAAAGCAGCAAAAGCAAAAAAATAAATAGATACTTTTTCATGGTCCCCAACGTATGCATGGCTTTCCTTACGGATCCGTGCATACGTTTTTAATAATTGCCGACTATTTCCCTCGCAGCCACAGAATAATTCTCACTTCACCTCTGTTCGTAAAAATTCCACGGACAGAGGTGAGGTTTTTTTAATGTGTCGTGTCTTTATAGTGTCGAAACCAACATAAACACTATTATATGGACATGAAAAGACTTATTGTGGTAATTGCGGCCGTTGCTGCATCGCTTACATTCATCGTATCGGCCGCGATTGTAAAGGGGAGATTTGTGGATGTCAAAGGAGCACCCATTAAGAACGTAATGTATAAGTTCATAAACGAGTACGATTCGGCATTTGTGGCTGTTTCAGGAGAGGATGGCCGTTTTACGATTAACCTCCCGGATGGAGCGTATACGATTGAGATTTCCGCGTCGGGCTATAAAACACTTCGCGGAAGTCTGTCTCTGTATGATGATAGGATTGACCTTGCAGATCAGACACTTCAAGCGGATTCTGACACGATGATTAAATCGGGAGCTACAGGAAAGGAATTGGGGGCCGTCGGTAAGATTGAGAAAACCGGTGGCACACCGCTCGAGTTTGCTTCCATAAGGTTTCTGACAACCGATTCCGTTTTTCTGAGCGGTGGAGCAACCGATGCATCGGGACAATTTAAGTTCAATGTGCCTGAAAGGGATGAATATATTGTAATCATTACCTCATTAGGATATATGCCTGTTGCCATGAAGGTGAAAGCCGGAGCAGACGGAGTTAAGTTGCCGAAGATAGAACTTTCGCCTGAAAGCCGCGAGTTGGGTGAGGTGACTGTGAAGGGCCGGGCGATGACGCGAGTAGACAGTCACCTGCAGATAATTCCCGATAAGATGTCGGTAAGGCATGCATCTACGGGTTATCAGCTGCTTCGCAATCTGATGATTCCTGCTCTGGAGGTCGATCCGTTCGACGGCGCGGTGACACTCTATGGCCAGAAGGTGAGTCTTTACATCAATGGCGCACCGGCGGAATACCGCATGGTTCAGAACCTACGCCCGAAAGACGTGGAGAAAATCGAATACCATGACGCTCCGGTAGGACGTTATGCCAATGATTTCGCCGCCATAAACTTCATAACCAAAAAGAAAACCACCGGTGGCTATGCCACCTTTGATGCTCAGCAGGCTGTGGGCGGCTATCTGAGCGGCAACTACAACGGCTTTACAAAAATCAACAAGGGAAATACGAGCTATTACGGATTCGCGGGCTACAACATGCAGAACGGCGCCGCCGATGCGGTTGAGAAGGCCGAGAGTTTCAAACTCGACTCACGCACTATTGACAGAACCTTCAATTCGATAGGTGGGCGAGAGAGAGCTTACGGCGAATACGGCCAGATAAATATAGAGCATGTGAAGGACAGAAAATATCAGAGCGTTCATGCCGGAGTCTCCGGGCGCAGAAATGTGGATACATCCGCAGGACGCATGACGTATTCGGATCCCGTAAGTCTCACCCAAACCACCGATTCGCGCACCGGCAACCGCGCCTTGGGTGTGTCGACAGGTTATTACGGCCAATTCGGATTTAGAAAAGATGATTTATTAATTGTCTCGGCTAACGGTTCATTTTCCCGGAGCAAGTATAATTACGTCTATTTCGCCGACGAGAATGAAGTGACCTCCGATGCCCGTGACAAGGTTTTCAACCTCAATACCATCGTAGCCTATTATCTTGATCTCGGGCACCGGAACCAGCTTTCTTTTTCGCTGGGGGATTACTTCCGCTCATCGTCTACAGACTATGCGGGAACCTATAGCTCATGGCAGCACATGTGGAAATCCGAGGCGCTGTTGATGGTGGAATATACCCACCGCGTGTCATCGAAGTTACGTTTATCGGCCCGTCCCGGCCTCTCGATGGTCAACGTGAGCCTTCACGGATACGAGAAGCAGAACACGGTTTTCCCGCGCTTTTTCACGCAGCTTACTTATAATCCTACTCGTCAGAGCCAGTTTTCGTTCGATATGTCGGTTGGAAACTCCATCCCTCCTCTCTCCGTCCGCACAGGGGCCGAACAGCCCATCGACCTGATAATGTCGCGCAGGGGCAACCCCTCGCTTAAAAACTTCAAGATGTACGAGTCGAACATCAGCTATAGTCTGCAATTGGGGCGAGTCAATATAGCCTCGCGCCTTTCAGGCAAATATTTTCCGGATTTTACGACCATTGCCTATTTCACAGAGGGCGACCATCTTGTTCTGTCATATCTCAACGGCGATTACAAGAGCGCTACATTCGCACCTGATGTCACATGGAAGATAACGGACAATCTCCGTGTGTCGGGTGGAGGAAGTCTTTCGCACACCGTGCGGAGCGACCACCGTGTAAAGCAGCAGCTCAACAGCGCTTCCGCCACGGTGGGGCTGATGTATTTCCTGGGAGACTTCTCATTCAATCTCAAAGGCAACACCACCAACCGCTTCACGGGAATGGATTATTCCTACGCTTTTACGCCGATGAATGCCGAGCTGAGTATTGGCTGGACCCATGGAGGATGGCGTGTGGACGCATGGGCGCGCACCTCGAGCCGACAGAAAAAACGCCGGTGGATTGATGTCGGCAACTATATGATGAACACGGTGTCGCACGGTCGTTTCTACGGGATGATCAAGGTGGCCTACACTTTCGACTTCGGCAAGAAGATACAGCGCAGCCAACGTCAGGCCAACACCTCCATTGACAGTAATATCCTGAAATAACTTGGGCTGCCCGGATAGTATTCTGCGGGCAGCCCGAGCTGTCAGAATTAATTTACTAATTTTGTAAATATCCGGAAGCCGGAGGTGTGATTTTCCCTGCATGGCGTGTCTATATATTATATGATGCAAAGAAAAGATTTCGATAAGCTGTTTCGCGACAACTATGCTGCGATGCACCTCCTCGCCAGCCGTCTGCTGAACGATGCAGAGGGTGCCCGCGACATAGTGCATGATATATTCGCGTCGCTTATCGACAGCCCCTCCGAGGCCGTCACGCCGTCGTATCTGTTGCGGGCCGTACGCAACCGGTGTCTGAACCGTATCCGCGACATGGCCGTGCGCGACCGCCTGCACTCCCTTTACACCGTGGACTTTTCCGAAATAGAGGACGACGAATGGCCCGACGAAGAAGAGCTCCGGCTTCTTGAACGCATAGTAGCCACCCTGCCGCCGCAATGCGCAAGGGTGGTGAACCTTCGGTTCGTTTCAGGCATGAGTTACCGTGAGATCGCCCTGGAACTTGAAATCAGTGAATCAACCGTCTACAAGCATCTTCGCCACGCATTGGATGTTCTGCACCGAAATTTTAATGGATATGGAAACAAACGACCGTCTGCTTGATCTCATAGAGCACCCCGAACGATACTCCGACCGGGAGATCGAAGCTCTGCTTTCCGACCCTGAAATCAGCCGGATGCTTTCGGCATTGGGAAAAACGCGCTCCGCTCTTACCACCCCGGAGACACCCGATGTGGAGGCTGAACTGGCGGCTTTCCACCGACAGCATCCGAGGCATCCGCGTCTGGTGCGCGTTTTCGGACGCCGCCCCGCCGTAGCAGCCGCTACGGTCGCGGCCATCTCGTTTGCCGCCGTGGCGGCTATCGTGGGTGTCAAAGCTTCCATGAACAGCGACGCGCGGCCCGTTGAGGCAACGGGCAGTCAATCCGAAACTGTTGTTGAGACGACAGTATCGTCGGCCGTGGCGGAGCCTGACAGCATTCTTGCCGTGGAGGCTGCCGATGAAGCCATTACGGTATTTGAAAACGCCACACTTGAAAGCATAGTGCGCGAGATTGCTTCATATTACAATCTCGCTCCCGAGTTCCGGTCGGCCCGCGCCAAAAAACTCCGCCTCTATTTCCGGTGGAACCGTTCGATGACGGCCGAAGAGACCGTGAATCTGCTCAATAGTTTTGACCGGATAAAAATCAAAATAAATAACGGCGTAATAACCGTGAACTGACTCCATGCGCATCTGCATTACCCTGTTTCTCGCGATAACGTCTCTTCTGGCAGCCCGGGCCGATACTTTCAGCTACAGGTTTGACGGGACGCCGCTCACCGACGCTCTCGCCATGATAATCCGGCAGCATCCCGAAGTCAATATCAGTTTCATCTACAACGACCTCGAGACATACCTCACATCGGCCCACGTACATGCCGATGACCCCTATACGGCCTTGCGTCAGCTCACGGCCTTTAATCCGGTGAGGGTCATAAGCCATCGAGGGACGTACTTCGTGGAGGCTTTTCAGCAAGGACGGTACCGCTATCATGGCCGGACTGTCGACACTGCCGGGAAGCCCGTGGAAGCCGCCACTGTAATGGCTCTGGCTCCTTATGACTCAACCGTGATAACTTACGGAATTACCGACGCAGAAGGCCGCTTCACCATTCCATGCGACCGCACCGGAGTGATTCTCAAGGCTTCTTCGCTGGGCTATCATACCACTTATTTCCGCCCTGACGGCTTACATACGGGTGATATTGTGATGCGGCCACGTCCTATCGGACTGAAAAACGTGACCGTGCAACCCGATATGTCCTATACCTCCGGCGACAAAAGCATATTTCTCCCGACCCGACGGGAAAAAAACGCCTCTCACGGCGGTGCCGATCTGCTGATGGCCATGGCTATACCTTCTATTGAGGTTGACCCGCTCACCGGAAGCATACGGACCACCGGCGGACAGGGCGTTGCCACTTACATAGATTTCGTTCCCACCTCGGCTGCCGACCTTGCCGACATGCGGCCGCAGGATGTGGTGCGCGTGGAGGTCTACGACTTTCCGCACGACGCGCGATTCGGCAACGACTTGCATGTGGTCAATTTCATAATGGTGAAATATGAATATGGCGGCTACACCAAGGCGCGGGCCTT
This sequence comes from Porphyromonadaceae bacterium UBA7087, assembly GCA_002493515.1. Classification (GTDB taxonomy): domain Bacteria; phylum Bacteroidota; class Bacteroidia; order Bacteroidales; family Muribaculaceae; genus Lepagella. The sequence continues at coordinate 27,090 of DKYZ01000118.1, forward strand.
GCAGCGGTTTGTATCGCCTGAGGGAGATTATGGACTGCATTCCAAATTCGCTTACCGCAGGATGACCTACGACCTCTCGGCCGGTCATGCTTACAGCCGTACGCGTGTAAATGGACGATCAGCCGTGGCTGACTATGGTTTTCCGGACGGCACAGTAAACTATACGGTCGATACCGACAGGTCGTTTTCCAGAGACCGCACGGAGTTTGTGAGCATGAGAGCCAATTATTCTTCAGAAAATATTTTTGTGTCTAATACCGCCGTTCTGAATTATTTCAGCTCCCCTGATAACATCGTGGACTCCCATACGCAATATTCCTCTTCGGCGTATCCGGATGGCGCGACGTCTACGCACACTACCGTCCGTAATCTCAACGCCGGATGGAACGGAATATATAATTTTAGACTCGGACGTTCGTTTATGCTTGCTCTGCGTCCCGATGCCGCCTTTTCACGCAACCACAGTTACTATTCTTACAGCTACAATGGCGGAGAGAATGTGAATAATGTCACCGAGACCGCCTGGCGAACCACTCTCTGGACCGAACTTGAAAAGAACTTCGGGCCTCACTCGGCAAGCTTGGCCGTAAAAGGAGAGCTTCAGCGCAACAGCCTTGACTATCTCGGCACAAGTCCGGCGGTAGTTGACTACCGATACAGATTCATCGGCTTTTTCGCGTCGGGACGCCTGAGTTTCGGTCGCTTCTGGGCGCAGCCCTCGGCCAGATTGTTCGTGACTACCACAGATTTCGGCAGCGAGCACTTCAAGGAGCTCTGTCCCGGCTATTTCGTGGTGTTGGGCTCGTCCTTTGGTTCGCACCACCGGCTTTCACTGGCGTCGCAGTTTTACCAGGTGTCTATTCCGGTTGCACACCGCAGTCCCAACCTTGTGATACGTACCCCGATACTGGCCGTGCGCGGCAATCCCGACCTGAAGGCCTATCCGGAGAGCTCGACATCTCTCAGATACGAATGGATTCCTTCAAACAGCTTTTCTCTGGGCACATTCGCCACTTTTGGCCACAAGACGCGGCCTATTTACAACGTGTGGACACCTGAAACGATTGAGGGACGTGAAATGATGGTTTCAAGCTATATCCGCGAGGGCGGACTTTACACACTGAATGCCGGAACATCGGCTACCCTGCGGCTGCTTGACAACTCTCTGGTGCTGCGGGCCACATTGCCTGACTATTTTGTGCGTCGTACGGGCCGTCACCGTTTCACCGACAATTTCCTGCATCCCTCGTTTCAGGCCAATTATTATACGGGCAATTTCTATTTCAACGCCCAATACCGTTTCAGCGAGAGGAGCGCCGATATCAGCCGGCGCATGTTGCGCGTCCCCTCGCTGCTGTATCTGCGTGCCGGATGGTCACACAGCGGGCTTAACATATCTATTGAAACCACCAATCCGTTTTCGTCGGGCTGGAACAACTCATGGAGCCTTATAGAGACTGAGAATTACCGGCAGACAATGCAGACGTTCAGCGCCGACTATCACCGCCGGTTCGCATTGTCGGTGAGCTATTCGATTCCTTACGGCAAGAAAGTACGCCAGACCGACGAGCCAGGACGCGTCAATGCCATAGAATCAGGTATCGTCCGTTGAAAACTTGCCGGTATCGGCAAGTTTTTGCTGTGTTGTTGGTATATTCAATAGGATTCCTTGCCGATAAATGGAGTATATATTATAACGGATGAGTTGAAGATGTTCTACTATAATGGTCTCCGCAACAGGCCGAAGATAAAAGGTTATCTTATGGATACCTGCCTGAATGCCCAGGATAATTTCAAAATTCTGCTTGATAAATTCCGAATCAAATACAGCCGGGAGTGAGTGCTCCCCTTGGCAGGAACGGAGGGGGTGAAACAACCCTTTGGAAGAAATCGCCGCTCCGCGACTATAACTCCATGTTATGAAAAACTGTCTCTCTAACTCATAAGAAAGTTTCTTTGACTTAGAGGAAGCGCAGGATGCGCGATTTGTTTACAACCGGATGCGTTAGCTTCCGGACAGGGCGTTCCAGGAAAATAAGCGAGGCAAGCTTGGGAGAAAGCGCGCCTCGCAAGATGCGTAAGCCTGGGAAATCGGCTTTGGCCCATGCTGTCGCAGCTGCGGCATCGCGCCCTCCGGGGCTCGCCGCAGAGAGGGAACGTTGCTCCTGGTCCCGCAGCTGACGCAGCGGGTTGTACAGAACTCGCCGCTCCGCGGCTCCCATTGAGTTCAAGGGCAGAGAGAGGTTTGAATGGTAGTTTGAGTTTTGCTACGCCTTTTCCTTCATCTTACGGGCCTGGGAGCGTTGGCCTCCGGCCGTCGGAGAAGCTATAAAAAACCGGAGCGACGCTGCTTTAGGGGCGGCGTCGCTCCGGAATTAAATTATGACGTTTGAGAAATTTTATTCTGCGGGAGCTGCGGGAGCTGCAGGGGCTGCGGGAGCTTCGGGAGTAGGAGCGGGAGCGGGAGCAGCGGGAGAGGCAGGAGCCTGGGCAGCGGGGGCCTGGGTGTCGAAGTTGCCGCCTTCAACCACCTGCTGGGTGGATACGGCCTCTACACGTGAACCTACGCGCTCTGCGCCTGTGGGCATCACGAATGCGGAGAGGATGGAGAAGAGGCAGATGAGACCTGCGAGAGTCCAGGTTACTTTTTCGATGAATGAGTTGGTGCGGCGCACACCCATGATCTGGTTTGAGCCGGCAAAGGATGATGAAAGGCCGCCGCCTTTAGAGCGCTGAATCAGCACGGCACCGATGAGCAGCAGAGCTGCCAGAAGGGTGAGTATGATAAGGAGCGTGTACATTTTTAGGTGTTATGTTATTTGTTGTTGTATTTGCTGTTCAGGATAAGTTTCTGCAAGAAACGCAATTGGTCTGCAAAGTAAATACTTTTTTCCGGATTTTTCAAACTTAATTGGCTTATAATTTCGTAAGCCTTGTCAAAACGTCGCTGCTTTATGTATATTTTCGACAGACTTTCGCTAAGTGTGGAATCGGCAGGGGCTTTAGGGGTGTGGTGTTCGCGCGGTTTGGCCTGAGTAGGCTCGGGAGCCGGAGCCTGGGCGGGACGGTGGCTCTCGAGGAATGAGTCGAGGCGGCGGTCCTGTTCGCTTTCGGCCGGGGCGCCGGGGGTGGCTTCGGCGGCATCCTGACGGGCGAGAACCGACGAGTAGTCGGGCACGGGGTTAAAAATCAACCGTTCGAGCAGCGCCTGCTCACGTTCGTCTATTTTGCCGTAGGTGTCGAGGAAGGTGGCGATGGCGTCGTCGGTTGATGGTGTATTGTCGGTTTCCTCCTGCGGGTAGAGCGAGGCGAGGCGATCGCCGTCGGGGTCTATGAGCCGCATGAGCGATGTGCTGTCGGGAGCGTTGAGGGCCACGCAGGCCGACAGGCGCGCGCGGCGTTCCTCAGTCATGGTCTCGCGGCTGCGTTTCAGTTCCATTGCGGCCGGAAGAGTGAAGAAGGGATACTGCTCGAGCATGGCGTCGGTGAGTCCGGGATCGGGGGCGGCGTCGGAGCGGAGCGTTTCCAGAAACTGCTGTAGGGTGGGGTTGATGGCCATTGCTGTGGAGGGAGAAGAGGGGGGTTACCAGTTGCCAAGGGTGGCGTTGAAAATGAGCTGCACGAGTTCCTCGCTTATCTGCTGGCAGAGTTCGTCCTGCACGTCGGTGAGCATCTGGGAGCTGTCGAAGTCGCGGTAGGCGGTGAAGCTCTGGTCGATATCCTTGTTTTCGGCTTTATTGTCGGTATATTTTATTCTCACGCCTATGGTGAGGCGGGTGCGTGAGGCGTATGCGTCCTCGGTCACGGCCTGGGGTGTGAGGTAATACTGCGTTATCTCGCCTTCAAGCACGAGGTCGCTGCGACCGTCGACGGTCTGGAGGCGTGTGTTGGTGGATATGTAGTCGAGCAGCTCGTTTTCAAACGTCTGCTGCAGCGGAGGGTACACGAGGGCGGCGCGTATGGGGAAGTTGGCTACATGGATGGTCTTGTAGACGCTGTAGTCGAGCGCCGAGCCGTTGAATGTGTAGCGCGGCACGCATCCGGTGAGGCCAAACAGCAGAGCCGTGCACACCGGCAGAAGCAAAAGCAGTTTCTTGATCGGTTTCATTATGGCAAATTTACTCATAATCCCTCTATTTGTCAAATGCCCGGCAATGGCGGAAGCGGCGAGGGGAGAGCCGACAGTATGCGCCACGGGCGCGGATAGAGGTTGTTGCAGCGGTTGCCTATGTTTTTCACGAATCCCAGCGGGAGATCGCGATAGGTGAGAAGTATATGGCCGCGCGGGGTGCCGGAGGGGAGTTGCGAAGCTTCGCCGCGCAGATACATCAGGGCCGAGGTGCGGTCCACCTCCACTTCCGGGAAGGCTCCGCGACGGTAGATGCGGCTGAGGGCGAGCTGCTGCGATGGAATGGCGTCGCGGCCTTTGACTGTGCCGACTTCAAGCGAGGGGTGGGTTCCGGCCACTGACTGTGAGAAGACGGCCATGATTCTTTCGCCATCGAGCGTGAGCGTGGCGCCGCAACCGGGCATCAGCCATGATTGCGTTTCGGCAGGTATGGGAGCCGGTTTGTTTCCCCGCCGGTCTTTCCTTGCTCCCTTCGCGCCTGATTTTTCAGCGGATGGCTGCGAGGTGAAGGCTTCGTCGCCGGGTTTGCGGAGCACGGCGAGAAACAGCCCTTCGCCCTCGGTGCGGCCGGGGATGAAGCGACAGGCGTGAATGTCGCGGTCGAGTGCCGGGGCAATGGCCCATGCGAGGTCTGCAGGCAGTGCCACTGTTTCGGCACCATAGGTTTCGATGAGCCAGTGCACGTTGTCCTCGTTCTCGCGGCGATTGAAGGTGCAGGTGCTGTAAATGAGGAATCCTCCGGGCCGCAGGGCCGGCCACAGGTTTTGCAGTATGGAGCGCTGCAGCTCCGCGCACTGTGCGACAAGGCCCGGACTCCATTGCGCCACTGCCTCGGCGTCCTTGCGCATCATCCCCTCACCTGAGCATGGCACATCGGCGGCAATGATGTCGAACGAGGCGGGAAGCGCGGCGAAACGCGAGGTGTCGCCGGTGGTCACAATCGTGAGTGGATAGCCTTTCTTGGCCAGATTCTCGCGGAGCACGGCGGCGCGCTGGGGCACGTATTCGTTGGCCCACACCACGCTTCCGGGCGGCAGGGCGTCGATTGCCGCGCCGGTCTTGCCTCCCGGGGCAGCGCAAGCGTCGAGATAGGCCACCGGTGCAGACAGACCTTCGGTGATATGTCTTACCGCGTGGCCGAGAAACATCGAGGAGGCATCCTGCACATAATAGGCTCCCTGATGCATCAGGGGGTCGAAAATGAAGGCGGGACGGGCAGGGAGATAACGGCCTGAGGCTTCGGCCCAGGGAACGGCGCGTGCGTCGGCAGCCCAGCCTCCGCACGGGGTTTTGGCCGGGTCGATGCGCACCGACACCACAGGGTCAAGCGACAAAGCCTCCGGCAGCCCCGCGAAAAGCGGCGCGCCGGAGCCTTGGCTTAGCGATTCGATAAATCCTTCGGGGAGATTCATCCTGTATTATATCGACAGGCGGCGGAGCGTGTCGAGGAGGGTACGGTTGATGGGCTTGTCGTTCTTGATGGCCTTGGTGAAGGGAACGTAGACAATGGTGTCGTTCTTTATGCCGATCATCACGTTGCGCTGGTCGTCGAGAATGGCGTCAACGGCTGCAGAGCCCATGCGCGAGGCCAGGATACGGTCGTAAGCCGTCGGCGAACCGCCGCGCTGCAGGTGGCCCAGGATTGTCACCCTGACATCATACCCGGGATACTCCTCTTTCACACGCTGCGCGAGACCCATGGCACCGCCGGTGATCGGCGACTCGGCCACAAGCACAATCGATGAGTTTTTCGATTTCCTGAAACCGTTCTGGATGAGTTCCGAAAGCTGATCTACCTGCGTCGAGATCTCGGGGATTATGGCAGCCTCCGCGCCGGAGGCTATCGCTCCGTTGAGCGCCAGGAAGCCAGCGTCGCGCCCCATCACCTCTATAAAGAAGAGACGCTCGTGGGAGGTCGCGGTGTCGCGTATCTTGTCGACACACTCCATGATGGTATTCAGCGCCGTGTCATAGCCGATGGTGGAGTCGGTGCCGTAAAGGTCGTTGTCGATGGTGCCGGGAAGGCCGACAATGGGGAATGAGAACTCGTTGGCGAAGATTCTGGCACCCGTCAGGGAGCCGTCGCCGCCGATCACCACCAAAGCATCGATCTCATGGCGCTTGAGCACGTCGTAGGCACACTGGCGCCCCTCGGGGGTGGTGAACTCCTTGCAGCGCGCTGTCTTCAGGATTGTGCCGCCACGCTGGATGATGTTGGAGACATTCTGCGTGGAAAACTCCTCTATCTCATCGGTGATGAGCCCGCGGTAGCCGCGATAGATGCCGTAAACTTTGAAACCGGCGAATATGCCCGCACGGGTCACCGCACGTATCGCCGCGTTCATCCCCGGAGCGTCGCCTCCGGAGGTGAGGATACCGATTGATCTTATCTTTGTCATTGTCTCTTGATTTTTGACCATTTCCCGGCATTTTCTCCCTCGCCGGGATTCTTTGTCACAAAGTTAATCCATAATCTCCGTTTTGACAAAAAATAATTGTAATTTTGCATTAAAATATTTAATCTTCATGAACGACATCAAAAACATCATATTCGATCTCGGCGGCGTGGTCATCGACCTCGACCGTCTTTCGGCCGTGGCGGCCTACCGCGAGCTGGGCTACACAGGGGCTGCCGAAGCGCTCGGCGAGTACGGGCAGAAATGGCCTTTCCTGCCTCTGGAGGAGGGGAAATTCACCGCAGCGGAATTTTTCGACACGCTGCGTCCGATGTGCCGCCCCGGCATCTCCGACATCCAGATGCAGGACGCCTTCGAGGCTTTCCTCACAGGCATCCCGGTGGAGAGGCTTCACCGCATCGAGGAGCTGCGACGCGCCGGCTTCCGCCTCTACGTCCTCTCCAACACCAACGCCGTGATGTATCACGGCTGGATCGCACGGGAGTTCCGCAAGGCAGGCCGCTCCATCAACGACTATTTCGACGGCATCGTCACCTCTTTTGAGGAAGGCATGTGCAAACCGGAGCCGGAGCTTTTCCGCATCGTCACGCGGCGCTACGGCCTTGAGCCGGGCAACACCATCATGCTCGACGACTCCGAGGCCAACTGCGGAGGCGCGCGTGCCGCCGGACTCCATGCCGTGAGAATCGACAACCAGGGAGCGGACTCGATGCTCTCCGTGACCTCCTTCCTTCTTGAAAACCCGCCCCTGAGATGAACTCCGCCATAACAGTAGGCACATTCGACGGTGTCCACCGCGGGCACCTCGCGGTGATATCGCGTCTGCTGGAATGCGCCGGCACGCGCGACCTGAGGCCGCTGGCCGTCACCTTCGACCGCCATCCGCTTGAGCTTATCGCCCCCCAACGCGTGCCTGCGGCCCTGATGTCGACAAAACGCCGCGACAACCTGATAGAAGAGACCGGCGTGACGCCGGTGGTGCTCACTTTCGACGAACGTCTGCGCTCCATGACCGCACGCGACTGGATGGAAGCCATGCACCGTGACTACGGAGCCCGGCTTATGGTGGTGGGCTACGACAACACATTCGGCTGCGACGGCGTCAGCCTCGACGTCTCCGACTACCGCGACATAGGACGCGGCCTCGGCATAGAGGTCGTGGAGGCGCCGGTGGTAAACGGCGTCAGCTCCTCGGCCATCCGCAAGGCGGTGGCAGCCGGGGATGTGGAGCGCGCAGCCGATATGCTGACGCGGCCGCACCGCGTGTTCGGGAAGGTGGTGCACGGCGACGCGCTTGGCCGCACCCTCGGGTGGCCCACGGCCAACGTGGAGCCCGCTCCGCGCATATGCATCCCGGCCGACGGCGTCTATGCCGCCCTGGCCATACTCCCCTCGGGGAAGATGCTTCCGGCTGTTGTCAATATCGGTACCCGCCCGACAGTGGCGCGCTCCTCGTCGCGCCGTGTCGAGGCACACATCATAGGCTATGACGGCGACCTGTATGGCAAGCATCTGTCGCTGATGTTCTACGCGCGCCTGCGTCCGGAGATGAAATTCTCCTCCATCGACGCCCTGCGCGAGCGCATCGCCGCCGACGTAGAGGAGACAAAACAGATTTTTTCGGCAAAAAAATCAAATTTTTAAGCCCTCTTGTTTCGCATCCGCAAATAAATCCTTATATTTGTAGGATTATATCTCCTTCCGCCTATTCCCGGGCGGCTATATGCGGGAAAACAAAAACCTAAACGCCCATCCATGGAAATCATTAATTTCGCAGAAACGCCAAGCCTCGTGAGCAGATACATGCTCGAGCTCCGCGACACGGGCATACAGCGCGATCCGCTACGTTTCCGCGCCAACCTGCACAGAATCGGCCAGATAATGGCCTACGAAATATCAAAGCGGATAGACTACGAGACGGTGGAAGTGACCACTCCGCTCGGGAAATCGCTTTGCCAGACACCCTCCGACCAGGTGGTGCTCGCCACAATACTTCGTGCCGGGCTCCCGTTCCACGAGGGTTTCCTCTCATATTTCGACATGGCGGAGAACGCCTTCGTGAGCGCCTACCGCCGCTATCACGAGAAGGGGGACACCTTCGACGTAGTGGTGGAGTATCTCGCCTCCCCCTCGATAGAGGGGAAAACGGTGATAATAGCCGACCCGATGCTCGCCACCGGCGCCTCCATGGAGCTGGGCTACCGCGCCCTGCTGCGCAACGGCACCCCAGCCCACATCCACGTGGCCTCGGTAATCGCATCGCGCCAGAGCATTGAATACGTGAAAAACAATTTCCCCGACGACACCACCGTATGGGCCGGAGCCATCGACGACGCCATAAACGCCCATTCATATATCGTGCCGGGACTCGGCGACGCCGGCGACCTGGCGTTCGGAGAGAAAATCTGACAATCCGCTGAGAGCAAAGAAAACAATATGACCCTCGACTCGCTCGACATAGTCAACTTCAAGAACATAGCGGAAGCCTCGCTGAAGTTCTCCCCCGGCGTCAACTGCCTCCTGGGGGCAAACGGCATGGGGAAAAGCAACCTTCTCGAGGCCATCCACTTCCTGTGCTTCACGCGCCCAATGACATCGCTGCCGGAAAGCGCTCTGCTGCGCCACGGCTCCGACATGCTCATGGTGAAGGGGATCTTCCGTCCCGACGCGGGAGGCGAGGAGACAGTGGCGTGCGGAATAGTCAAGGGTAAGGGGAAGACCCTCAAGCGCAACGGCAAGGAATATGAGAGACTGTCGCAGCATATAGGGCGATTCCCGGTAGTGACCGTCACTCCCCAGGATTCCGAACTCGTGGGGGGGCCGGCCGAGACACGCCGGAGGATGATGGATATGGTCATCTCGCAGGCCAATCCCGCCTACCTGAGCCAGCTGATGCGCTACAACCGGTCGCTGGAATCACGCAACAGGATGCTCCGCGCCGGCGTACGCGACAAGATTCTATATGAATCGGTTGAGGCCACGCTCGCGGAGACGGCGGCCGACGTCCACCGCTGGCGCGGGGAATGGATCTCGGAAATCGCACCGGGAGTAGCAGCCTACTACGGGCGTGTGGCAGGGGGCTCCGAGGAAGCGTCGCTCTCCTACTCCAGCCAGCTCAACGGCAGCTCGATGCAGGAAGTGCTCGCGGAGAGGAGGCAGAAAGACGCCGTGCTCGGTTTCACCTCAGGAGGCATCCACCGCGACGACATCCTCACCTCCCTCGGCGACTACAGCATGCGGCGCCTGGGCAGCCAGGGGCAGGTGAAGACCTTCACCGTGGCCATGCGCTTCGCCATCTTCGACTATCTGAAGGCATCGTCGGGGATTACCCCCATCCTGCTGCTCGACGACATCTTCGACAAGCTCGA
>DKYZ01000118.1:37284-55781 GCA_002493515.1 Porphyromonadaceae bacterium UBA7087
CGACGACATCTTCGACAAGCTCGACGCCGGCCGCGTGGAGCGCATCATGCATGAGGTGAGCGGCTCGGGAGCTTTCAGCCAGATTTTCATCACCGACACCAACCGTCGCCACCTCGACGACATCATAGCCGCCATCGACGGCGACAGACTCATGCTCAACGTAAACCACGGGGCTTTCACCCCGATAACAGGATAGGATATGGAGAGGAAAAACATCGAATCGATAGGAGACGTGCTGCGAATGGCCATCGAGGAGAGCCGCATGACCGGGCGCCTCGACGAATGCCGCGCCTGCGACACGTTTGCCGTTGTCGTCGGTCCGGACCTTGCCTCGCAATGCGCGCGGCCGCAGATCCGAAAGGGGGTGATGACGGTGAAGGTGCAACGCGCGCCGCTGCGCCAGGAGCTGGCGATGCACCGCTCCTCGCTGATGCGCGCCATCAACACCACTCTCGGCAAGACGGTGGTGACCGAGCTGAGGATAATTTAGAATTTAGAATCAAAAATCAAAAATTTACAATATGCTTCCCGTTCCAGATCTTTCGAAATTCCGTTGCAAGCTGCCCGTACAGCTGCGCTTCAACGACATCGACATTCTCGGACACGTAAACAATACAGTATATTTCTCATTCTACGACACCGGCAAGGCCCACTACTTCAACGCCGTGAAACACGGCACCATGGACTGGCAGAAGGTGGAGACCGTTATCGCCAACGTAAACTGCACGTATATGTCGCCCATGTTCTTCGGCGAGGAGATCGAGGTCTATACCCGCTGCATCTCCATGTCGGAAAAGAGTTTCGTCCTGCTCCAGGTGTTGCGTGAGAAAAACACCGGCGAAGTGAAATCGGTGTGCGAGACGGTCATGGTATGCTACGACCCGCGCCGCCGGGAATCCATACAGATGCCGGAGCAATGGCGGAAAGACCTTTATGAATATGAACGCCACGATATTGTAGACGTGCGCAAACACATGCAGAAATAAATGACCACAGAAAACGACACCTTATATATAAAGGAGCGCATGCGCTCCATCCTTGAGGCTGAGGCCCGCGCCGTCGCCTCCATCCCTGTAGGCGACGGATACGCCCGCGCCGTTGAACTGATCATCGACCGCGTGCACCGCCGACACGGCAAGCTCGTGACCTCGGGCATGGGCAAGGCCGGACAGATCGCGATGAACATCGCCACGACATTCTGCTCCACCGGAACTCCAGCCGTATTCCTACATCCGGCGGAGGCCCAGCACGGCGACCTCGGCATCCTCCGTGCCGACGACGTGCTCCTACTGCTCAGCAACAGCGGCAAGACGCGCGAGATTCTGGAGCTCGTGGAACTTGCCTCCGTACTGAACCCCGGCATACCCGTGATTGTTATCACTGGTGACGACAAGTCGCAGCTTGCCGCCCGCGCCGACGTAACCCTCTTCACGGGAGGCGCTCCCGAAGTGTGCCCCCTTGGCCTGACACCGACCACCTCCACCACGGTCATGACCGTGATGGGCGACGTGCTTGTGGTCACCGTGATGGAGAGAATCGGATTCGGGCCCGAGGACTATGCCAAGCGTCACCATGGCGGCTACCTGGGCCATAAGTCAAAGTCGCTATCCGCGGGCGCAGGCAAACCCTGAGCATCGCCTGACCATGACGGGCCGAAAGCCAGTATACCTCCATTTAATCCGCAAAACAAAACCTCCTTATATATGTCACCACTTGAAATCAACATCGAGCTTAAGAAAATCGATAAAAAGAACGGCGACCGCGCCATAATCGAAGAATCCCTGGCAAGCCGCAAGACCGCGCACGAACTCCTGCAGGAGTCGCGCAACACCGACGCCCTGGAGCGTGTCATCTCTTCGCTACGCACCCTGCGTGATTTCTCCGACTTCGACAACGTGGAGTTCCGCGCCCTGCTGATGGGACTGCTCTTCGACCTGGCCGAAATCCATTTCGCCCTCAAAGACTACAAGCAGAGCGAGAAGGAACTGGAGATTCTCTTCAAAGTGCTCGACGGGCTCATAAAGGAGGACAGCGACCGATTCGCGAAATTCCATATCCTCGCCATGGAGCTCTCCACAAGAATACTGCGCTCCAGGAAAAAGGCGATGGACCTCCTGGTGAAGCAGCAGATCAACACCGGAGTGCTCTATGAGAAGGTGAACGCCGGAGTGGCCGCCGCCACCGACAAGCTCGTGGACTCGCTGCGCAACGCCGGACAGCTCCTTGCCTCCGCCGGAGACTACAAGGCCTCGATGAAATTCTATGCCGAGGCCATCAAGTTCTCAAAGAAACGTGCCGGAAAAGTGACGCGCAAAGAGGTGAAGATGACAATCGAGATGGCAGAGATAATGATGCGCATACGCCATATGCGTCCGCGCGCGAAGCGTCTTCTCAACGCAATCCTGCCCCACGCCATAGCTCTGGAGACCATAGAGCTCGAGGAGGATATCCTCGCCCTGATGGAGGTGATCGACGCCGACGTCCTCCATGAGGCGAAATGGAAAACGTTCCTCCACAAGCTGTCGCTGACGGCCAAGTCGAAATTCAGGAAGCAGCATTCCGGGGAGGACAACGAGCCGACACCCGAACAGCTGGAGCAGCTGGAACAGGAGGAGGAGAACGCTCTCGACGAGGATATCACCGATGAGGCGGAACGCCTTGAAGACGAGGCGATGATCGACGACATCATAGACAACAGCAAGAAATAAAAGGCAGATTTTTCCATATGTCAACCATATTGAACACCAACGGGCAATCGCTCGATATACCTGAGATCAGCGACAAGAAGAATTTCAGATGCCACATAATCTACGCGGAATGGAATCCGCGCATCACCCACGCCCTGCGTGACGGAGCGCTCGACGTGCTCCATAAGGCGAACGTCGGAGAGAAGGAGATTGACCTGAGTGCAGTACCCGGCACGGTGGAGCTTGTCAATGCGGCTGCGGCCTCCGTCAACTCGCGCCGCTATTCGGCAGTAATCGTGATCGGCTGCGTGATCCGCGGAGACACTCCCCATTTCGATTATGTATGCAGTATGGCCGCGCAGGGCACTGCCACACTCAATGCGCTCGGGCAGACTCCCGTAATCTTCGGGGTGCTGACTGTTGAAAACGAGCAGCAGGCCCTCGACCGGGCAGGAGGCATCTACGGCAACAAGGGCGCCGAGGCGGCTGTGGCCGCCATCGACATGGCAAACTTTCACACAACTATGAGTGATAAACGATAAGCTACCAACGATTAGTGATAAACGATAAGCGGGTCGGGGCGTGCACTTCAGAGGCACGCCCCGATTTCCGTAATAACCGATGGGATATTTGCATATGCCTTATTTTAGCATTTCTTTAACATTTCTATACTAATATTCACTAAATATTCTCCGTTATACTAATGCAAACCACAAAACCGGACAATTCCTAAAAACAAGGATAAATGCACTTTTCATGACTTTGACAATAAAACAGGCCTTGATCTATGCCTGGTAAGAAAAACATAATTGTCTAAATTTTGGGTTATATACACTAGTAATTTCACTACCGCTTCAATACGGAAGCCGGCGGCCGGAAGGCTCTGCCATCCGACCGCCGGAATTGTAGCGGGACCTGCAAGGACGTCGTGAGACGCTCTTGCATTTTTTATATCCTTATTTCTTCATCGTGAAGTGGCGCGAGGCAAGACGGTAGCCGTCGCAGAATACCTCGACCGTGTAGTCGCCCGGGGTCAGGGTCGTGTTCACGTCCCAATAAACCGATACGCTTATCTCTTCGTTGGCATACTCCACCTGGCGATGGGCCGTCGAGGTCACCGAGCTTCCGTCGAGCTGGAACGAGCCTCCTCCACCCAGTAGCGAACCCTCCGGAGAAAGAATCCTGATATGGAAATCCTTCATGCCCGGAGCCGCCGTGTTGTTGGGCGAGACGATGAAGCTCACACCGAGCTGACGCGCCTTGGTGATGTTTTTCTCCACCTTCCCCTTCTTGTTATAGGCGTGGAAGGAAAGGCCGGTGATGTTCAGTTTCTTCGCGAGCTTGACAGTCTGCGAGAGCTGCTCGTTGTTGCGGGTGGCCACAGTGACCTGCGAGGCCAGCTGCTCATTGCGCTGGTTGGCCTGCTGTATCTCCTGGCGCAGCCCCTCGTTCTCCTCTCCGAGCCTCTTGATTTCCTCAAGATAATGTTTCACGATACCCTTGAGAGTGGCTATCTCCCCTTCGAGCTGCTTTATTCTCTTGCGGTTGGCCTCGTTGGAACGCTTTTCGGCGCTAAGCTCCTGGAGAAGGCCCTCCACTTTCAGACGCGCCTCATTATATTTCTGCACGAGGGAATCGTTCTTGAGGTATACCTGCTGATCCTCATATTGGGAGAAATCGGCGTTGAGCTGGTTGAACTCGTTTGTGAGCAGGAGTCGGTCGTTAGCCAGCAAGAGACTGTCGGCCTGCGCCCTGGCCTCGTTGACCTGGTTGGTGCGCGACGAGTTGGTCACAATAAGCACGATTATCAGGGCGACGAGACAGGCGAGGACACCTGCGCCGCCGTAGACGATGATTTTCTGGTTCTTGTTCATAATCGGGTTGATGACTGAAACTTTTGGTTATCAGACTGCAAAGATAGCACAGAAAAGGGTAAAATGAAAATAAAGTGTCGGTTAAATCACAATTCCGGCGTCTCAGCCCCTATCGTAATGGGGCATGTCGGCCGGAAGCACAATGGAGAACTCCACCAGTCCGGCGATTTTTCCGTCACGGCGCCAGGGTGTCTGGTGGATTATCTTTTTGAGTCCGTTTTTCGATATGGAGTAAGTGTTGGTGTCGCCCGTGGCAAGCATATGGCGTATCAACGCCTGCGCGCGTGGCGGATGATACTGCATCAGGTCATGCCCGATGATGTCTCCGTGGCGGGCGAACGTATGGCGCGACCGCTGGTTCATATAGAGGATGCGGCAGTCGGTGTCGCAAATAGTCACGGCACACTCAATCTCGTCGGCCCAGCCGCGCAGGGCCTCGTCGGTGTTGAATTCCATGGTTTTGAATCCGTTTTGGGTGGAATAAAAAAAACCGGCACTTTCGGGAGAAAGCGCCGGCCAAAATCTTTGCTTTTTGTCTTGCTGATCGTATGATTATTTTGCAGCCTCAGCGGGAACCTCGCCAGCGACAACAGTTGTGTCGGAAGCAACGGTTACGTTAGCTGTGGAATCGGAAGTTGCCTCAACAGCTACAGTGTCGGTGATAACCTCTTCAGCGACAACCATTGTGTCAGAATCAACTGTGGCCTCAGCCTTCTTGCCACCGCAGCTTACGAGAGCTACACTTGCGAGAACAGCAAGTGACAAAACTACTTTTTTCATTTCCTTTTAAACTTTTTAAAATAATAAAACAATTTTTTTTGCTATCAAAAACGCTGCAAAGTTAATACAAAAATTTCACCTGCAATATTTTTTGACCGAAAAAATCATTCCCAGCCCTATATTTTACATTTTTTAACGCTATTAACTTAAATTTATGCGTTTTTAACCCCGAATCTAAATCATTTTCCCTTTCATCGCCCCCCTATGGGTCGCCGAAACCTGTTTTTGCCTCCTTTTACCATTTATTTCAGCCAAAACAGCCTCCGTTACGACGTTTATGATTAATTTTGCAACTTGAAACGGCTTGGGGTTGTTTATACCACGGGAGTCGCCGTCACGACTTCTCCTCCTTATATACACTCCCAATCCATCCACATGAGAAACAGATAGACCAATGGCCAACCAATCAGAAGACATATTGAAAGACGCCACGGCGTCGGAATACAAGTACGGTTTCACCAGCGACATCGACACACATATTGTCCCGCCGGGACTGAACGAAGACGTAATCAGATATATTTCCAAGGTGAAGGGGGAGCCCGACTGGCTCCTGGAGTTCCGCCTGAAGGCCTACCGCCACTGGCTGACCCTCCCCATGCCCCGCTGGGCGCATCTCGATATCCCGGACATCGACTTCCAGGCTATCAGCTACTATGCCGCCCCCAAGAAGAAGGAGGAGAAGAAGAGTCTCGACGAGGTAGACCCCGAGCTCATCGACACCTTCAACAAGCTCGGAATATCCCTTGAAGAGCAGAAACAGCTCGCCGGGGTAGCCGTAGACGCCGTGATGGACTCCGTCAGCGTAAAGACCACCCACCGCGAGAAGCTTGCCGAGCTGGGAGTGATTTTCTGCTCATTCTCCGAAGCGGTAAAGGATTATCCCGACCTGGTAAGGAAATATCTCGGCAGCGTCGTGGGCTACCGCGACAATTTCTTCGCAGCGCTCAATTCAGCGGTGTTCTCCGACGGCTCGTTCGTATATATACCCAAGGGGGTGAGATGCCCGATGGAGCTAAGCACGTATTTCCGAATCAACGCCTCCGGCACAGGACAGTTCGAGCGCACA
The DNA here is from genome assembly GCA_002493515.1 of Porphyromonadaceae bacterium UBA7087. Lineage (GTDB taxonomy): Bacteria > Bacteroidota > Bacteroidia > Bacteroidales > Muribaculaceae > Lepagella. The sequence continues at coordinate 43,692 of DKYZ01000118.1, forward strand.
CTCATCGTGGCCGACGACGATGCCTACGTAAGCTATCTCGAGGGCTGCACCGCCCCGATGCGCGACGAGAACCAGCTCCACGCCGCAATCGTGGAGATAATCTGCGAGGAGCGCGCCGAGGTGAAATACAGCACTGTCCAGAACTGGTATGCCGGCGACAAGAACGGAAACGGCGGAATCTACAATTTCGTGACCAAGCGCGGCCTCTGCCGTGGCCACCGCTCCAAAATCTCCTGGACGCAGGTGGAGACCGGCTCCGCCATCACCTGGAAATACCCCTCATGCATTTTGAAGGGGGACGAGTCGGTGGGCGAGTTCTACTCAGTGGCGGTGACCAACAATTACCAGCAGGCCGACACCGGCACCAAGATGATTCATCTCGGGCGCAACTCCCGGAGCACCATCGTCAGCAAGGGCATATCGGCCGGACGCTCGCAGAACTCCTACCGGGGACTGGTGAAGGTGGTGAAGAAAGCCGACGGATGCCGCAACTACACCCAGTGTGACTCGCTGCTGATGGGCGACAAGTGTGGCGCGCACACCTTCCCATATATAGATGTGCAGAATCCTACCTCCACCGTGGAGCACGAGGCCACGACCTCCAAGATCAACGAGATGCAGCTCTTCTACTGCCGTCAGCGCGGCATCCCGACGGAGGAGGCTGTGGCGCTCATCGTCAACGGCTACGCCAAGGAGGTGATGAACAAGCTCCCGATGGAGTTCGCCGTCGAGGCGCAGAAGCTTCTGCAGATCACCCTCGAGGGGTCTGTGGGATAAATGAAAGGAATCAATAAATGATAGAGAGAATCGTAATAATCGACCGGGTCGACCCACAGACTTTCTACGGGGTCAACAACAGCAACATAAGCCTTATCCGCAACCTGTTCCCCAAGCTGCGCCTTGCCGCGCGCGGCAACGTGATAAAAGTGATCGGGGAAGACCAGGAGACGGCCGAGTTCGAACAGAAGATAAAGAAGATAGAAGACTACGCCTCCACCTACAACAAGCTCAGCGAAGACGTAATAATAGATATCGTGAAGGGAGAGCCCCCGAAGGCTGTGCGCAGCGACGGCGTGATAATCTTCGGCCAGAGCGGGCGTCCGATAGCCCCGCGCAACGCCAACCAGGCAAAGATGGTGGACAGTTTCAATGAAAACGACCTCACCTTCGCCCTCGGCCCCGCAGGCACCGGAAAGACATATATCGCCATAGCACTGGCTGTGGCCGCCCTAAAGAACCGTGCCTGCAAGCGCATAATCCTGTCGAGGCCGGCAGTAGAGGCGGGAGAGAAGCTCGGTTTCCTTCCGGGAGACATGAAAGACAAGATCGACCCCTATCTTCGTCCGCTCTACGATGCCCTGGAGGATATGATTCCGCAGCTGAAGCTCAAGGAGTATATGGAGAGCGACACGATACAGATCGCTCCCCTCGCCTTCATGCGCGGACGCACGCTCAACGACGCCGTGATAATTCTGGACGAGGCCCAGAACACCACCAAACACCAGATGAAGATGTTCCTTACGCGCCTCGGTGTCAACGCCAAGATGATTGTCACCGGCGACGCCACCCAGGTGGACCTTCCGCGCACCGTGCAGAGCGGTCTGCTCCAGGCCCTCAAGATCCTGCGCGGAGTCAAGGGGATAGGCATCATCGAATACGGCAAGAAGGATATTGTGAGACATCCGCTCGTGCAGCGCATAGTCGACGCCTATGAGGCGAGGGAGAAGAAAGTGGATGAGGAGTTTGAGGAGAAAATCAGTGATAAACGATTAGTGACAAACGATTAGTGATAAACTTACTGGACAAGAGATGGCAAAAGTAGGAGATACAGTCAGATTCCTCAGCACCACGGGCGGAGGAGTCATTACAAGGATAGATGGCAAGATGGCTTATGTGGAGGAGGATGGATTCGAGACGCCGGTGCTCCTCAAGGAGCTGGTGGTGGTTCTTCCCGCCGGCCATGAGGCCCCGAAAGGGGGTGCGCGCCTGATGTTCGACCAAAGCGCGTATGACATGGGGCGCAAGCCAGCGGAAGACGTCAGGAAGGTGGCATCGGCTCCGGGGGAGATGGCGATGCGTCCCGACGCGTCAAAAATCGTGGAATCCGCGCCTAAACCGCAACCAGCCCCGGCTCCGGAGACGGCATATGGAGACAAGCTGAACCTAACGCTGGCTTTCGAGCCCTCCGACGTGAAGCATCTCGACAAGTCGACGTTCAACGCCGTGCTTGTCAACGACTCAAACTACCATATAGCCTTCACCTTCCTCAAACGCTCCGGCGACGCGAAGGGATGGAGCCTGGAATACGCGGCAACAGTAGCCCCCAACGAGCTAATCGACCTGGCCCAGTATACCCACGCCACACTCGGAGAGATCGAGCGCGTGGCAATCCAGGGGATAGCCTACAAGAAAGACAAGGAATTTGAGCTGAAGCCGACAATCAACGTCTCGCGACGCATCGACCTCACGAAATTCCATAAGTTCCACTGCTTCCGCAGCGGGATGTATTTCGAGGAGCCGGTGCTGGAGTTGCCGCTGGTGAAAGACGACGGAGTGACCCCGTCGGCCGCCGAGGCGGCCGAAATGCTGCGCGAGAGCCTGGAGCACAAGGTTTCCGACAAGGATACCGCCAAAGAGCTTGCCAGGAAATACCGTGTTGACGCCGGCAGGAAACCGGCTCCGGCCAACAATCCCAACAAACTGCTGCCCCTCATCGAGGTGGACCTCCACATCCATGAGATCACCGACACTACAGCCGGGATGGAGCCGAAGGACATGCTCGCCATGCAGCTCGACGTGGTGCGCAAGACGATGAAGGAACATTCGCGGCGCAAGGGGCAGAAGATAGTGTTTATCCACGGCAAGGGAGACGGAGTGCTCCGCAAGGAGGTGCTCGCCCTGCTTAAGAAGGAATATCCGGAGGCCAAGGTACAGGATGCCTCCTTCCGCGAATACGGATTCGGCGCATCCCTGGTCACAGTATGACGGCATTAATCGTTAATCACTCATAACTCATAGTTATCGTTATGGCCTATACAGAAAACTGGTGGTCGTTTCCCGCCGAAGGGGATTCGGGCAAGACGGTGATTGTCACGGGACGCGACGACATCGACTCTTTCCGCGACTCCGGAAAATATATCTACCGGGTGAGCGTCGGCTGGCGCTACAACGCGCTGCCCGACGGGATGCCTGAGGAGGGGGAATCGCTGCTGATGGAGCAGGCCACCGATGCCCTGCTCGCCGCCTTCAAGAAAGACCGTGTGGCGGTAATGACCGGAATATACACCGGCGACGGACGCCGCGACTGGATCTTCTACACGAAAAACCTGAAAATCTTCTCGGTTGTCTTCAACAAAGCCCTGGAGCCGCTCGACCAGATGCCCCTGGAGATCGAGGCCGAGGAAGACGGCGACTGGAGCGAGTACAGGGAGATGCGCGACATGACGTATGTGCCCCCAGAAGACTGATTCACCAATCAAAACGAAATAAAATGAAGAAAAACTTATCCGCCATGATGCTGATGTTGATGCTGGTCTTCGTCAGCGTCAACGCGCAGGTCACCTCCCAGCCGACTCCCCTTCAGGAGGATTCACAGGACGTGACTGTATTTTTCCACGCCGACCTGGGCAACAGGGGTCTGGAGGGAGTGACACCTCCGACAAAAATATATGCCCACACAGGCGTCATCACAAGCAAGTCGACATCCCAGAGCGACTGGAAATACGCACCCTCGTGGGGCGACAACAATTACAAATATGAGCTGGAGTATGTCAGCGCAAACCTCTGGAAGCTCTATATCGGCGACATCAGGACGTATTACGGCGTCACTGACCCGGCCGAGACCATAGAGAAACTCGCGTTCGTCTTCCGCACGGCAGACTGCTCGAAAGAGGGAAAGGGCACTGGCAACAGCGACATATTCCTCGATGTGGTGGATGCCGGGCTGCAGGTGGCTCTGGAGTCGGATCTCCCGGGCTCGCTTGTCACCCCCTCCACTGCCGACGTCCATTTCAAGGTGGGATCCACGAAGGCCGCAGACCTCACACTCACTGTCAACGGAGAGAAAATCGGAGAGGCGTCAGCGGCCACGCTCCTGGAGGTGGATTACAGATTCACCACCCCCGGCGACTATCATGTGGTGGCTACGGCAACAGCGGGCGAAGAGAGGACTGAGGCTGTGGCCGACTACTGCTACGCGGAGGATTCCGCAGAGAAGCCCTATCCCGGCGGCACGCCGGAAATGGGAGCGGTGGCCAATGCCGACGGAAGCGTGACGTTCTGTCTGGCGGCCCCGCAGAAGAGGGGCGCGATAATCATCGGAAGCTGGAACGACTACAGGATTTCCAACGAGCACGTGATGAATTATTGCGACGTTGACGGCTTCCGCTATTTCTGGGTGACAGTCAATGGCCTGGAGCCGGGAAAACAATACATCTATTATTATCTTGTAGACGGCACCCTCAAGATAGGCGACCCTTATGCGCGCCTGGTGCTCGATCCGGACAACGACAAGTATATCCCCTCGTCAGTCTACCCGAATCTTCCGGCCTATCCCTATGACAAGGTGCAGGGTGTGCCTCTCGCCGTCTATCAGAGCGACATGAACGACTATGACTGGACAGTGACCGACTTCAAGGGGGCGGCGAAGGAGAACCTCATCATCTACGAGCTGCTGCTGCGCGACTTCACCGGCACCGAGGGAAAGGCCGACGGCAACGGCACCGTGGCTGGCGCCCTGGAGAAGCTTCCCTATCTTAAGAGCCTTGGCGTCAACGCCATTGAGCTGCTGCCGATAAATGAGTTCAACGGCAATATCTCCTGGGGCTACAATCCCAATTTCTATTTCGCTCCCGACAAGGCATACGGCACGCCGGACGACTACAAGCGTTTCATCGATGCCTGCCACGCGGAGGGCATCGCCGTGATTCTCGACATGGTGTTCAACCAGAGCGACTGGCAGCATCCGTGGTATCAGATGTATCCTGTAGGGGAGAATCCATTCTACAACGCCTCGGCGCCGCATGCCTACAGCGTGCTCAACGACTGGAACCAGGGTTACGGGCTTGTGCAGCGGCAGTGGCACGACGTGATCCGCTACTGGATGGAGGAGTATAAGGTAGACGGCTACCGCTTTGACCTGGTGAAGGGTCTGGGCGACAACGATTCATACGCCAATGCCGGCGACCAGGCCACGAATGCCTACAACGCGTCGCGCGTGGCGAGGATGCGCGAGCTGCAGAAGGTGATGGAGACAGTCAGGCCCGACGGGTATTTCATCAACGAGAATCTTGCCGGAGCGCAGGAGGAGAACGAGATGGCGTCAACCGGACAGCTCAACTGGGCCAATGTCAACCATGAGTCTGACCAGTTTGCCATGGGCTACCAGAGCGAATCCAGCCTGCGTCGCTTCTACGCTCCTTACGACTCACGCACGTGGGGTTCGACCGTGTCATACATGGAGAGCCACGACGAGCAGCGCCTGGCCTACGAGCAGGACACCTATGGAGCCGCAGGCGTGAAGGGGAACGTGGAGATGTCGATGCGCAGGCTCGGCTCCACCGCAGCGCAGATGCTGATGGCTCCCGGGGCGCACATGATATGGCAGTTCTCCGAACTCGGCAACTACGACAATACCAAGAACAGCAACGGCGGCAACAATACCGACCCGAAGCCGGTGAGATGGAATCTTCTTGACAACGAGTACCGCCACGGCCTGTACGACTCATACAGAGCTCTTATCGGCATACGCAACGGCAATCCGGAGATGTTCGCGGAGGCTGCTTTCTACGACGGGACGTGCGGAAGCGGCGACTGGTACTCGGGAAGGCTGCTGACCTCTCGCAACGGCGACAAGGAGCTGTTTACCGTCGTCAATCCGAAGGTTGACGAGGAGCTGACGATGCGTGTGGAGTTCACCGGCGGCGAAAGCGACTACAAGGTGCTGGCGAAGAGCTACGCCACCGAGCCGACCTACAGTGTGACGGGCAAGACAGTGACGCTTGCCCCGGGCGCGTTCGTGGTGATCGGTTCGGCGTCGCTGACTGAAATAGAGGATGTGCCCGTGGAGTCCATAAGCGCGTTGTCAGTACGCGGTGTGGCCGGAGCGCTGGTGATAGAGCGTGCCCCGGAAGCCGTGGCCGTCTATGACACTACGGGACGCAAGGTGGCCGTAGCCGAGGGAGCGTGCCGTCTCACCCTTCCGCAAGGCATATATATTGTCCGCAGCGGCAGAGAGACCCGCAAGGCAATAGTCAGATAAGTCTATAAAAAGTCAACAGAAATCGGGGCGTCAGGCGCAAACGGCTGACGCCCCCTCTATTTGAAATAGTTTTTTCGGGAAAATTGTGGCGAATGCCGGACATTTTTACTAACTTTGTATTCTAACGCACATCTTTGGCCTATGAATACCTATCTCCCGCAACCGCCCGAAGCAGAAGACCGAATGGTGGAAGACGCCTTCCAGGACGTCCTCCAGACCTACCTCGCCAGCAACCACCGCAAGAAGGTGGAGATCATAGAGCGTGCCTACCGCTTCGCAAAATCGGCACACGCCGGAGTGCGCCGCCGCAGCGGCGAGCCCTATATCCTCCATCCGATCGCTGTCGCCAAGATCGTAATCTCCGAGCTCGGCCTCGGCTCCACGTCTATATGCGCCGCCCTCCTCCACGATGTGGTGGAAGACACGGAATACACCCGTGAGGACATAGAGGCCGCCTTCGGCGAGAAAATCGCCTCGATCGTGGAGGGACTCACGAAAATCTCCGGCGGCATCTTCGGCGACAAGGCGTCGGTGCAGGCCGAGAATTTCCGCAAGCTGCTGCTCTCCATGTCGTCTGACATACGGGTGGTGCTCATAAAGATGGCCGACCGCCTCCACAATATGCGCACCCTCGGCTCCATGCGTCCAGAGAAGCAATACAAGATAGCCGGCGAGACCCTATACGTCTACGCTCCACTCGCCCACCGCCTCGGACTCTTCGCAATAAAGCAGGAACTCGAGGACCTCGCTTTCAAATACGAGCATCCGCAGATATACGCCGAGATAAAACAGAAGGTCTCGCTCACCGAGCAACACCGCCATGAAATCGTGGAGGAATTCGTGAAACCCGTAAGGCAGAAGCTCGACGAGGCAGGATTCAAATACGAGATAAAGGCACGCGTGAAGAGCGCCTACTCCATCTACAACAAGATGGAGACCAAGAAGGTGCCATTCGAAGAAATATACGACATTTACGCCGTCAGGGTGATTTTCGAGAATGACGACGACTCACTCGAGAAGCTGCGTTGCTGGCAGATCTACACATTCTTCACCGACGGCCACCGCATCCATCCCGACCGCCTGCGCGACTGGACATCCACACCCAAGGCAAACGGATACCGCGCGCTCCACCTCACGGCAATGGGACCCGAGGGGAAATGGATAGAGGTGCAGATCCGCTCACGGAAAATGGACGAGATCGCCGAACGCGGCTATGCCGCCCACTGGAAATACAAGACCGGAGTGCATGACGACGAGACCGAGCTCGACAACTGGATGAACACCATCAAGGATATACTCGCCAATCCCGAGCCCAACGCCATCGACTTCCTCGACACAATAAAGCTAAATCTCTTCTCTTCCGAGATATATGTCTTCACCCCGCTGGGCGACCTCATCACCCTACCCTCCGGCTCCACCGTGCTCGACATGGCCTTCGCCATCCACTCGGAGCTCGGCATGCACTGTGTGGCTGGAAAAATCAACCATAAGCTCGTGCCTATCTCCTACCGGCTCGACAGCGGAGACCAGGTGGAGATAATCACTTCCGAATCGCAGGCCCCGCAGTCGGAATGGATGCAATATTGCCATTCCGCAAAGGCCCAGAACCGTCTGCGCGCCATCCTGCGCAAAGACCGCAAGCAGCTTTGCGAGCGCGGGCAGCGACTCTTCAACGACTTCATGGAGAAGGAGAACTTCACTCCGACGCCCGAGACCATGTCGAAGATTCTCGGCTATTACCATCTCCCGGCCAAGGAAGACCTCTTCCTGATGCTGGCCAACGACGAGATAAACCTCTCGGCCAAAGAGCTCAAGGAGGCAACACGCAGTCGCCGCTCGCTGCTTCGGAAGCTGATACGCAATCCCTTCGCCTCGCGCAAGAACACCCAGAGCGGCAATGCGGCGGAAACCGACGGCGAGGAGCGTCCGAAAATCAACCGCAAGGAGGTCTTCGTGCTCCATCCCGACGATCCGGAGCCCAACTACCGGCTCGACACCTGCTGCAGCCCCATCCCGGGCGACGACGTGCTCGGCTTCGTGGACGACGACGAGATGGTAGTGCTCCACAAGGTGTCATGCCCCAACGCCATGCGTCTCAAAAGCGCGTATGGCTCGCGCCTGGTTGCAACCAAATGGGGAGGGACGGCCAGGAAGTTCCTCGCCACCATCTCAATCGACGGCATCGACCGCCATGGCATCCTCGAGGAGATCGCGGCCGCCGTCTCCCAGAAACTGGGCATAAACATACGCGGCCTCAACATAGCCGCCCGACAGGAGGTGTTCCACTGCGAGCTTTCCGTGCAAGTAGACAGCACCGAGACCGTCGAGCTCATCTGCGACACCCTCAAGAAGATAAAAGATGTAAAATTCGCCAAGCGCACGTCGTGACCACGGCGACGCGCCTCTGAACACCACCGGATATGAAGAATTTCTTTTCAAAGATCAATCTCGTCAGGATCGGGCTTGCGGCCGCGGCTGTGGCCATAATCCTGCTCCTGCTCCCCCATGCCGACCACCAGTCGTATTCCTACGAGCTCAACCAGCCCTGGAAATACCCGCTTCTGACGGCCGATTTCGACATGCCCATCATGCGCGACTCGGCCTCGGCCAACGCCATGCGCGACAGCATCGACCGGGCGTTCATCCCCATTGTGAAGCGAAAGCCGCAGGTGGCCGTCGTGTCGCTGGCCAAGTTCTCCAAGATAACGGAGAGCCATTTCACCCCGAAGCAGGCCTCGCTCGCGTTCTCGCTCCTGAAGGATGTATATTCCGACGGCGTGATCGGCACCAAGGTATACGACGCGGTCTATACAAAGGGGGTCAGGTCGCTGCGGATCGCCGACAACTCCGAGGGACCCAGCTCAGTCTCCAAAATCGATGTCTCCGGAATGCGTTCCCCGGCCAAGGCATTCGAGTATATCGACTCCCTCTACCGCCTCAACACCGGAGAGGAGACCCTTCCCCCGGAGATGGCCAAGGCCCTCAACATATGCATCAACCCCAATGTGGTCGTTGACACCGTCAACGACACAAAATACCGCAACCAGGAGTACCTCAACGTCACCGGTGCCACCGGAATCATCAAGAAGGGCCAGAGGATAGTAGACCGAGGAGAGATCGTGTATCCGCAGATCTTCACCAACCTCAACACCTACATGCAAATGCTGGACACCAACCAGGGTGAGACGGCACACACTTATTTCACCATCGGACAGGCCCTCTACATCATCATCGCCTTCACCGTGCTCTATCTCTTCCTGGCGTGCTACCGCAAGAGGTTTTTCGGCAACGTCAGGCAGATGTCGTTCCTGATGCTATTCATCACCCTGTTCGTGATATTCACGATCGTGATGTTCGAGTATGTCCCCAACGGCATATATCTTGTGCCGTATGCAGCCGTCCCGGTTATAATCCTCGTCTTCTTCGACGCGCGCACCGCCATATTCTCGCTGCTCACGACGGTGCTCATCGCAGCTCTGGTGGCGACATTCCAGTTCCAGTTCATCTTCATGGAGCTCACGGTAGGCCTCATCGCCACCTTCAGCATACGCCAGCTCAGCCGACGCTCCCAGCTGCTGCGCACCGCCCTCTTCACTTTCCTGACTTATGTGGTGACATATTTCGCAATCTGTCTTATATCGGAAGGCAACCTGAGCCAGTTCCAGTGGCGCACGGTCGGACTGTTCGCCATCAACGCCGTGATCCTCTCCTTCGCCTATATCCTCATCCTGCTCTTCGAGAAGACATTCGGTTTCACCTCGACAGTGACGCTCGTGGAGCTAAGCGACATCAACAACCCGTTGCTGCGGCGCCTGGCGGAGGAAGCCCCCGGCACGTTCCAGCACTCGATGCAGGTATCGACCCTCGCCACGGAGGCAGCGCGGGCCATAGGGGCCAACACGACCCTTGTGCGCACGGGCGCGCTATATCATGACATAGGCAAACTCGAGAGCCCTGTCTTCTTCACTGAGAATCAGCATGGAGTCAATCCCCACGAGGGCCTTGACCCGGAGACAAGCGCTCAGAAGATAATATCCCACGTCACGGCGGGCCTCACACTCGCCTCCAAGGAGAAGCTCCCGGCCAAGATAAAGGATTTCATCTCCGAGCACCATGGCAAGGGAATCACACGCTATTTCTACAACACTGCCGTCAACCGCAATCCCGACAAGACGGTGGATATAGAGAAATTCCGGTACCCTGGTCCGAACCCGCGGTCGAAGGAGACGGCGATCCTGATGATGGCCGACAGCGTGGAGGCCGCGTCAAGAAGTCTGAAGGACTATTCGCCGGAGTCAATCAATACGCTGGTGGACAGAATCATCGACACCCAGATGCACGACGGGCTGTTCAAGGACTCCCCGATATCGTTCAAGGATGTGGAGACCGTGAAAGACACTTTCAAGAAGCGTCTGGCCACAATCTATCATTCGCGGGTGGCATATCCGGAGATTAAGAAGAAGACAACGGACGAGACTCCCAAGTCTGCCGAGACAGCCAAGACTGTTGAGACGGATAAAACGAATACGGTGCCTTAAACGTTTATATTTAAAATACGTCAAACAATTCGGCGCCCTGTCGTCGCCGGCTCTCCTGTCGTTCATCGTTTATCGTTAATAGTTAATACTACCCCCATGACCGCCACCATTATCGTCCTCAGCTGTGTTCTATGGGTTGCCGCCCTCGCCGTGCTCCCCTTCAGGCAGATTCTCGCGCCCGTGCTCTCCTTTCTGGGGCTGCTGACGCTTAGTTTCGCCACCAACGACGCCGGTTTCCCATTGCTTCCCGTCAACAACGTCATCCTCGTGGGATGGCTCTGCATGACGACTGTGGTGACGCTCGCCACCCTGATGCAGCCCGCTCCCGTGCTCAGCCAGACACGCGGTATGGGCTATATACTGGCCGGAGCCATCGTCGGGCTTGCAGTGGGGCTGCTCGGATTCACTGTCTCCTCATCGGTCAGCATGCTCTACGGTATCATGATAGTGGGGGTCGTGGTAGGAATCTTCTTCGGGTTCCTGCTCTACACCAACACCCCAGCCGGACGCCCGGTAAACATCACCTCCGGTTTCTTTTTCAAATATCTCCTGGCCAAGGGCTTTCCGACGGCGATCACCGTGATGCAGATCGGGGTGGTGCTGGTATTGCTCATCGCCATTCATAATTTTTGAAAACAAGACATGAACTTTAAATTGCTCAAGATACTCTCACCTCTGCTCTCGCTCACGCTCTGCGTGGGCGCAGCTTCGATATCCATACCGGCCTCCGGACAGGAGGCCGCGCACAACAAACGCAAGATAACGGTCGAGAAGCCCGACCTCGAGAAGATAAAGGAGGCTACGCTCAACCCCTCCAGCCCGTTCTATTTCCCGAAACTCATGGCGAAATACACGCGCAACGACACCACCATGACCAATGAGGAATACCGTAATTTCTATCTGGGATACATGTTCCAGGAGGATTACGACCCTTACCGGACGTCGCCCTATTCCGGTGTCACCGACGAGCTGCGCCAGAAGGCGTCGCACAGCAAGGAGGAGATCGACACGATCCGCAAGTATGCGGAGCTGACTCTGCGCGACAACCCGTTTGACCTACGCCAGATGTCGTTTCTGGTGCATGTGCTCAAGGAGAAGCGCAAGGACATGAGCGCCAAGATATGGGAATATCGTCTGGAGCACCTGCTGGGTGCGATAAAGAGCACCGGCACGGGCGAAGACGAGGAGAATGCCTGGTATGTCATTTACCCGATGCACGAGTATGACATGGTGCAGCTACTGGGCTACGAGGCCACAGACGCGGCGTTCATCGAGCCGGGCTACGACTACCTG
>DKYZ01000118.1:56109-56252 GCA_002493515.1 Porphyromonadaceae bacterium UBA7087
GCAAAAGGCTTCTATTTCAATGTGAAAGTCCTTCAGGATCAATATATGCTGAAACACCCGGAGGTCCCCGAAGAGTCAGAGGAGCCCGATTCCCCCGATACCTCCGATAATTCCGATACCTCCGATTCCTCCGATAATTCCGA
>DKYZ01000118.1:56547-57209 GCA_002493515.1 Porphyromonadaceae bacterium UBA7087
CGATAATTCCGATTCCCCCGATAACTCCGATTAATCTTTAAATTATGTCAGATAAAACCCAGAAAGTCGGGCCCGGCAAATTCGTGGCCTACTCTTACAAACTTTACAATGACGCCAACAACGAGCTTCTTTTCGAGGCTCCGGAAGACGCGCCAGACGTGATGGTATTCGGCGCCAGCCAGGAAGTTGTGCCCGGACTAATAGAGACTATCAAAGGTCTCGGCAAAGGCGACCGTTTCGGCGTCACGCTTCCCCCGCAGCTTGCCTTCGGAGAGCGCAACCCTGAATATGTGATGAATCTCGAAAAGGAGATTTTCGAGCGCGACGGCAAACTTGCCGACGAGGTGAAGGTAGGCGCCATCCTGCCGATGATCACCCAGGAGGGCTTCCGTGTGCAGGGCACCGTCACCTCAATCGACAACAAGAACGTGACCATGGACTTCAACCACCCGTTTGCCGGACTCAACGTCCGCTATGAGGGTGAGATAAAGGAAGTGCGCGACGCGACACCCGAGGAGATACAGCCGGCCCACACATGCGGCTGCGGCGGCTGCTCAGGCGGTTCCTGTGGCGAAGGTTGCGGCGACGGTGGTTGCGGCGATGGCTGCTGCCACTGACCAGTAACGACCCCGGGGCCTAGGCCGGAGACGTCCCGTCTCCGA
>DKYZ01000115.1 GCA_002493515.1 Porphyromonadaceae bacterium UBA7087
TATTTACTGAATATCCCTACAGTATATCCGTTGTTGTACAGATAGTCGAGCGATATGTTGATTGCGGTACCCAGCGTGATTCCGAGGAAACCGGCGAATGCGCGTGCTCCGGGGACCGGACGCCATGCCGGTGGCGGAACAGGTCGATGTATGGGACGCATGGGAGGCCTATGCGGACGATGGGGAGGCGGCATGTGCGGAGGTCTCTGCGGACGATAGTTGCCGCCATGACCCGGACGAGGCGCGGAATTTCCGGGCCGGTCAGGTCTGTTCGGTCTATCAGGCCTGTTTGGTCGATTGGGCCGGTTTGAATTGCCGCCAGGACGGTTGTCATTGGGTCGATTGGGCCTGTTTGGCCTGTTTGGTTTGTCAGGCCGGTTTGAGTTACCGCCAGGGCGGCTATGGCTGTTGCCACGATGGTGGTTGCGGTTATCCTTGCGTTGCGTCTTTTCCTTACGGGTCTCGCTACCGCGATGCTGCTGGGCGCTGACAGTGAAATCGCCGACGGGGAAAATCATCAAAAATGCCAGGAGGGTATAAATTATTCTTTCATTGCGGTAGGTTTTAAATTCGTTTGTATTTAAGACCTCGGGATTGAGTGTCGGTTTATACGACATTCAATAAAAAATGTTAACATCCTGATTACAGGAAGTCATCGACAAGACGGCTGAATGTGGCGTCGAGGTCTGACGTTATTCCAGGGTGCGGACGGGATGTGGCAAGACAGGCGCTTTTCTCGGCGGTGAGCCATCTGAAACGTTCCTCCACCGGAAGCCCGGCGAAATGTCCGGCTGCCGGTCCCCCTTCGGCTATGCGCGTGAAGAGATCAGCCTGTCGGCATACCTCCTCAGCCGAACATGGCGAGCTGAACGCCTCAAGCTTGCGCTCGTCAACACGAAGCTTGACACGAAGCCATTTGCGGCGCTTGCACATCATTATGATACCTATATTTATAAACTCCTCCCTTTCCACACGAGGCAGATAGCGAATCACCGCAAATTCATAAAGATGCACCGTATCCATAGTATCCATAGTTGCCGGATGTTCAGATGATGTTCTTTCTTTCATCGATTGCCTGTTTTACGAATATTTTGGAATTTTTCAGTCGCTCGGTGAGGAAAAGACGGTAGGTGTCGCGTATTTCATCAGGAGTCATCTCGGTGTCGTCCCAATTGAGCCATTCATCCGGAATAAGGTCGACGATATGGCTCAACGTGCGCGGAGTTATCTTCTCGCCCCCTATAAGCTCTGCAATCAGTGCTTTGGGGCCATGACCCGCGCCTCGGAATTTCACCACATATTTAAAACCGTCTGACGCCTCTGCAAGAGCGGGCAGCGACCCTCCCTCGCGCAGTGGCGTGACATATCTCGTAAGCTTCTCTCTTCTGATTTCCATAAAGATATAACGATTCAGCACGAAAATCTATTGCAGCTGCTCATTATTGAAAAGTCTTATGAAATAATTGAAAAAGCCTTATGAAAGATTTCGCAAAAATTCCAAAAATAATATATCAGCCGGCCGCAACAGAATCCATCTGTTGCGGCCGGCTTAAGCGTGTATTATCTTTGTGATTATTTGATTACCTGATGGCTTACAGGCTTCATGATGAAGTTGAAGGTATAGTCGCCATAAGGGAGCTGATACTGCTTCAGAGGCCATGCGCCCCATGAGTTGACGCATCCGAGACCCATCTGGGCCTGGTCGATGAGCAGATTGGTGAAGTCTGCCTTGGGCACTTCGGGCGAATGGCTCTGTTCTTTGTAAGGATAATCCTCAAGCGACTCGATGGTATAATTGAGCGCGGATGCCGAGAACGGAGCCTCGCTGATGAATTCAAGACCGTTTCCTCCCGCATTGAGCTGCTTCCAGTAGCGGATGTCGGTCTTGGTGCCGTTCTCCTGCGGACGGATATAGGGATAGAACTGGTCGGCTACCGTCTGGTCGTAGATGCCAAGCAGGGTAGAGTGGTTGCGGTCGGAGTAATTCTCAATCGGGCCACGTCCGTAATACTGAATCCTGTCAAACTGCAGAGGCATCTGCATCTGCATTCCGAAGCGGAACATCGGTGACACCTCCGCGCCGGGAGTCGATACAAACTTCTCCGTAACCTTCACCTCGCCGACATTGTTGATGATATAGGTCATATAGAGCTTACCCTTGACGGAGGGCATGTCATAGACAGCATTGACTGCAGCCATGCCATTTTCCATCGACGATTTCAGCGACTCCATCTTCAGCTCAGGCTGACGCCATTCGGAGAACTTGTTCTGAAGGTCGGCGCCCATGTCGTTGTCGGTCGGAGCACGCCAGAAGTTGGGGGTCAGCTGACCGTCCTCTTTGATCATGTTGAGTCCGTTAACCTCATAACGGCTCATGAACCCGTTATGGCGGTTGAACTCGATCGTGAAGTTCTGACCCTCTACGATGACATAATTATACTGGTTGTCGACTATCCTGGGCTCTGCAACGCTTTGGTTGGAGGCCACAGCATTGGTGATATCCAGATCCGGCAGAGCCACATCTCCGAGTGCGATCTGCTCGCGAGCCACAACATGCCCGGCAGGAAGGACGCCCTCGGCTTTCTTGAGTGTGTAGGTCACATTGAGAAGAATCTCACCCTCGGCCGGAACCTGACCTATGGGGAGTGTGTATTCCTTTTTCGCCCCGGGAGCGACGTCGAGATCGGTAATCTGTCCTGTCTCTACGGGCACGCCGTTCTGAAGAAGTGTCCAGTTGAGATTGTAGTCCTTGAGATCGCGGAAGAAATTCTCGTTGTAGACGCTGACTTTTCCGTTCTTGTCAAGAGGAGTGGTCCATATGTTCTGATAGTAGTAAGCCACCTCGTCGGCATGTGGATTGGGCACGCGGTCGGGACTTACAAGACCGTTGTCGCAGAAATTGTTGTCGGAGGCATCCATACGGTTGAAGTCGCCGCCATATGCATATATCTCAACACCGTCTTTCCCTTTCCAGCGTATCGACTGGTCGACGAAATCCCAGATGAAACCGCCCTGCAGGTTGGGATACTTGCGGATAAGGTCCCAGTATTCCTTGAAACCACCCATCGAGTTGCCCATGGCGTGAGCATACTCACACTGTATGAGGGGCTGCTTGCCCCACGGATTTTTGCCGTATTTCTCCATACCCTCGTAGCCATAATACATCGGACAGAAGATGTCGGTGTGGTCGTTGGTGCGGGCCTGCTCATACTGAACGGCACGCGAGGGATCCTCGGCCTTTATCCATTTGTAGGCGGCCTCGAAGTTGGGACCGTCGCCGGCCTCGTTGCCGAGCGACCAGAAAATCACCGACGGATGGTTGAAGTTGCGCTGCACGTTGCGCTGGTTGCGCTCCATATGGGCCTTGGCGAACTGAGGGTTCTTTGCGAGCGTCTTCTCGTCGTAGCCCATGCCGTGGCTCTCGATATTCGCCTCGGCCACTACGTAGATGCCGTATTTGTCGCAGAGGTCATACCATAGGTTGTCGTCAGGGTAATGGCATGTACGCACGGCGTTGATGTTGAGCTGCTTCATCAGCTGGATGTCCTGGAGCATGCGCTCGGGCGACACCACGTATCCGAAGTCAGGGTCAAGCTCATGGCGGTCAGCGCCCTTGAAGAGCACAGGTTTGCCGTTTACCAGAATCTGCCCGTCGGTAAGCTCGATCTTGCGGAAACCTACGTTGACCGGAATTGCCTCAGAGTTTCCATCCATCGTGGCTATGAGGGTATAGAGATAGGGATTCTCCGCGCTCCATTTATAGGGATTCGCCACCTCAAGACGTGTGCGCCCGCTCTTCCTGGCTGTGGTGGACGCCACTTTGTTGCCGTTGGCGTCGAAGAGGTCGAGATTCACAAGCCCGTTGCCGGATAGCGTGAGGTCGATGTCAAGTGCGCCGTTGGTATAGTTGTCTGTCAGGTCGGGAGTCACGCGGATGTCCGCGATACGCTTCTTGTCGCGTGCGAAGAGGAAACAGTCGCGGCCAACGCCGGAGAAACGGAAGAAATCCTGATCCTCGAGATATGTGCCGTCACACCATCGGAACACCTGGAACGCGATGAGGTTCTTCTGTCCCGGGACGATATACTTTGTGAGGTCGAACTCTGCTTCCAGCTTGCTGTCCTCGCTGTATCCCACATACTTTCCGTTTACCCAGAGATAGATGTTTGACGTCACAGAGCCGAAGTGGGCGAATATCTCTTTCCCTTTCCAGCTGGCCGGCACCATGATCTCGCGTCGGTAGGTGCCCACGTGGTTGTCTTTGGTCGGTACTTCCGGAGGATTGCTCTCAAAGCCGTTGCGCCAGGGATAGCCAGTGTTCACGTATATGGGGTCGCCATAGCCGTTGAGTTCCCAGACGCCGGGCACCTGGATCTCAGACCAACCTTTGTCGTTGAAGTCTTTCTTCCAGAAATCCACAGGACGTGAAGTGGCGTCGTTGACAAAATTGAACTTCCAGATACCGTTGAGACTTAGGAAGTTGGAGGAATTTTCCTTTGTCATTGACTTCAGGGCATCCTCCCCCTGCCGGTAGGCGAAGTAGCCTGAACGCATGGGAGCCCTGTTGGTCTGGTTGACGTTCGGGTCTTGCCATTCCTTGAACGTCTGCCCCGAGACTGAGGCGGTTATTCCAAGGAGCATGGCCGAAATAAAAAAGCGGTTCATGATTGGTAAATGATTGATATGTTTTAGGTTGTCTAATTTCAGCTCTGTCTTTTCCGGAAGCGGAAAACTCAATTCCCACAAATTTAGCAAAAAAAACCGAATAGGGAAAACTTTTGCAGAAAAAATGTAGTCCGCATATAAAATATTTCTGGGATTGCGCAATGACGGTTATTAGGCCATATAGGCCCATTATATTAAGCTATTCCACATTTTTAGGCGACTTGTGCTGGTTTTATGAGTAATCTGATTAACTTTGCGGCTCCAATGCTTTTGGGAAGCCGGCATCCGGAAACCGTTTTGCCGGTAATTGTGTTAAATTATTAATGCTTTATTTTATTAAGGTAAGAAAGATATGAAGGTTTTGAAATTCGGAGGCACTTCCGTCGGGTCGGCGCAGAGAATGCGTGACGTCGCCGCCCTTATAACCGGCAGAGGCAAGAATATAATAGTATTGTCTGCCATGAGCGACATGGTGATTGTCTGCGTCGTGGGTGACCTCGAATGGCAGAACCGTGGGTTCGAGGCTGCTGCTCTTGACGCTCTCAAGGATATTCCCGTGAGGATGATTTCCTATGGCGGCAGCAACTACAACATATCTTTTCTAATCAGGAGGGCGGATAAAGTCGAGGCATTGCGTCAGCTGAGCCGCCATCCGTTCAATAGACCGTGAAGTTATGACAATAGATTTGAGAGATCTCGAAGGGCTTGAGACTCCTTTATATTATTACGATATGCGTCTGCTCCAGCAGACCATAGATGAGATTACGACGTGTATGTCAGGCTATCCCTACAGCACGCATTATGCCGTCAAGGCAAATTGCAATCCCGAGATACTTAAGACCATAGCGGGAGCAGGCTTCGGAGCTGACTGCGTGAGCGGAGGCGAGGTCAGGGCGGCCCTGGAGGCGGGATTTCCCGCCTCGGAAATCTCATATGCCGGAGTAGGAAAGACCGATGCCGAGATCCGTTACGGCATAGAGGAGGGGATAGGCAGTTTCAACGCCGAATCGGTGGAGGAGCTGGAGATTATAGCGGAGATCGCACGAAAATGCGGCAGGAAAGCGAACGTTGTATTCCGTATAAATCCCGACATAGATGCCCACACCCATCATTATATCACCACCGGGATAGCGGAGAACAAATTCGGCATAGACATGCGGCGTCTGGATGACGCCATAAAGGTTGTGACAGATAATCCAGAACTGAATTTCATAGGACTGCATTTCCATATCGGCTCGCAGATAACGAACATGGAGCCCTTTGAGCTTCTTTGCGACAGGATTCTGCAACTGCAGGCGAAAGTGGAGAAGGCCGGCCTGAAAGTGAAGGTAATAAACGTAGGCGGAGGATTGGGTATTGACTATGATTTTCCCGATATGCACCCGATTTCAGATTTCAGACATTATTTCGAGGTCTTCAAGCGCAGATTGCCTCTGCGAAGCGGCCAGAGGTTGCTTTGCGAGCTGGGAAGATCTCTCGTCGGGCAATGCGGGTCTCTGATTACCCGGGTCATATATGTGAAGAGGGGAGTGGAGAAACAGTTCCTGATTGTCGATGGCGGCATGTCGGATCTGTTGCGGCCGGCCCTGTATGGCGCTCATCACGCCATTGAGAATATTTCGGCGCAGGCGCGTGGAGAGAGGGAGCAAGACCGCTATGACGTGGTCGGGCCGATTTGCGAGTCGGCGGATGTTTTCTCCAAGAGCGAGTTGATGCTTAAGTCGCGGCGCGGCGACTTTGTGGCGTTCCGCAGCGGCGGAGCCTACGGCGAGAGCATGGCAAGCAATTATAACATGCGCAACCACCCCGGCACTTATTACCGCTACTGACCCAGGCCTCGGTCCCCTACGCAGCGATATAGTCGGAAAATGTCGAATTTGGACGGCTTTTAAGGATTTGTCTTATCTTTTTTTGTGAAAATCAAGATGAAAGTCTTAATTTTGCAAAGTGAAGTAACAAACCAATTATAAACCTGACAATCATGAAAAAAACTTTGATTCTGATGGCGTCGCTCGTCATGGCTGTCCCCGTGCAGTCGAAAAAGGGGAATCCCGCGCCAGGCCACGGCTATCCGATCGGTCCGGTGCCTTTCACCTCAGTGAAAGTGACCGACGATTTCTGGGGCCAGCGTCTCAGGGCAAGCCGTGAGGTCACGATTCCCCTCGCCTTCAGCAAATGTGAGGAGACGGGCCGCTATGACAACTTCGTGAAGGCCGCCCATCCTTCCGACACTATAAAGGTGACGGGCTTCTCTTTCGACGATACCGACGTCTACAAGACTATCGAGGGGGCTTCCTATATTCTCCAGACATATCCCGACAAGCGTCTGGAAAACTACATCGACAGTGTGCTCGTGTTGGTGGCGGCTGCCCAGGAGCCGGATGGATATCTCTATACGAGCCGCACGATGAATCCGAAGCATCCCCACGGCTGGTCGGGGTCAAAACGCTGGGAGAAGGTGGAGGACCTCAGCCATGAGTTCTATAATCTCGGCCATATGGTGGAGGGCGCGATTGCCCACTATCAGGCCACGGGAAAACGGAATTTCCTCGACATAGCGATCAAATACGCCGATTGCGTATGCCGCGAGATTGGCGACGGCCCCGGACAGCTGGCCAGGGTGCCTGGCCACCAGATAGCCGAGATGGCTCTTGCCAAGCTATATCTGGCTACAGGCGACAGAAAATATCTCGACCAGGCTAAATATTTCCTTGACAAGCGTGGCTATACCTCCAGAAAGGATAAATACAGTCAGGCTCATATCCCGGTTGTAGAGCAGGATGAGGCGGTAGGACATGCCGTGCGTGCAGCCTATATGTATGCCGGTATGGCAGATGTGGCCGCTCTGACCGGCGATTCCGCCTATATAAAGGCAATCGATAGAATATGGGACAATATCGTCTCTAAGAAATATTATATCACAGGCGGCATCGGCGCCACGAGCAACGGCGAGGCTTTCGGAGAGAACTACGAGCTGCCGAATATGTCGGCCTATTGCGAGACGTGCGCGGCCATAGGCAACGTCTATGTCAATCACCGCCTCTTCCTCCTGCATGGTGATTCGAAATATTATGATGTGCTTGAGCGTACACTCTATAATGGCTTGATTTCGGGAGTGTCGCTTGATGGAGGCGGTTTCTTCTATCCGAATCCTCTTCAGAGCATGGGTCAGCATCAGCGTCAGCCATGGTTCGGCTGCGCATGCTGTCCGTCAAACATATGCCGGTTCATACCCTCCCTTCCGGGATATGTATATGCAGTGAATGGCAACGATGTGTATGTAAACCTTTTCATGTCGAATACGGCAGATCTTGATGTCAACGGTAAGGAGGTGGTACTGTCGCAGCAGACCGGCTATCCCTGGAAAGGCGATATATCTGTTACTGTCGATAAGAACAGGGCCGGCCGCTTCGCCATGAAGCTGAGGATTCCGGGATGGGTGCGCAATATGCCTGTGCCGAGCAATCTGTACACATATTCCGATAACAGGCGTCCGGGATATAAGGTGCTTGTCAATGGCAAGCCGGCCGAAGGTGAGCTGACAGCCGACGGATATTATACAATCGACCGTAACTGGAAGAAAGGCGACAGGGTTGAGCTTGCTCTCGATATGCCTGTCAGGACAGTGCGTGCCCATGGCAAGGTTGCTGCCGATCGTGGCATGGTGGCCGTGGAGCGTGGACCGATTGTATATTGTGCCGAGTTTGCTGACAATGATTTCGATGTGCTGGGCGCATTCATCAACCGTTCTCCGGAGTTCACGGAGAAATTCGAGCCTGAGACTCTTGAGGGAATAGTCAGGCTCTCAACGGATGCACAGCTCCTGAGCTACGATGACAGGGGCCGTGTGGTTGCTGAGGATGTAAGACTCAATATGATTCCATACTACGCCTGGAACCATCGCGGCCGCGGAAACATGGAGGTATGGATAGCCCAGGATCTCAGTGCGGCGCGTGCATCGCTGCCACCTACGTTGGCCTCCATGAGTAAGGTAGACGCCTCCTGCATGGAGGGCGCACTCTCTTCGATATCGGATGGCCTTGTGCCTCAGGATGAGAACGACCGCTCCATTCCATACTATCACTGGTGGCCCAGGAAGGCCACCACCGAGTGGATAAGCTACGAGTTCCCTGATGAGCAGGAGGTAGGAAGCTCCACTGTTTACTGGTATGACGATGGTCCGTGGGGCGGCTGCCGTGTGCCGCAGTCATGGCGTCTTTACTATAGGGATGACGCCGGTGAGTGGCGACCCGTAAAGGGAGCCGGTAGCTATGGCGTGGAGAAAGGTTCTGCCAATAAGGTGATGTTCGATCCGGTCAAGACGAGGGCCATGAAGCTTGAGGTCAGGCTTCCGGAAGATAATTCCGCAGGCCTCTTCGAATGGAGCGTCGACTGATTCCTGATTGACATACGTCTTGTGTCATACCACAGGAGGCCGGGATTGAATTGCCAGTCCCGGCTCTTTTTTTGCGCTTAGCTATTGTATATTATCAAGATTTTAGCTAAATTTGCAAGTGATAAAATATTGTATATTTCTATAGGAAAATGAATGATACTGATAATATGTTATCACTTCTTGCGAAGCTGACACCGCCTGATGACAAGACCGTGGCGCGGAAGATTGCAGACGATTTTCGGAAAAGACGCATAGAGAAGGATATGACCCGGGAAATGGTTGCCCTTAAGTCCGGAGTTGCTCTTGCTAATATCGTACGGTTTGAGCGGACAGCTCAGATTTCGCTTAAAAATCTGATAGGCCTGGCCTATGCATTGGGATATACAGTCGAGATTCAGAATATCTTCGCCACTCCTAAATTCGATACTATGGAGGAGCTGACCCAGATCCGCCGTAATATGGGCAAGACGAAGGCCTATGGCAAAAGAAAGAAAATTCAGAAATGACGATACTGAAAAATGGAAAAAATCAGGAATATTGAAGTGCGGTTTCATGACAGGACTGTGGGTAGACTCTCATTCTCTCCTGACAATATGAGATGCGTTTTTGAATATGACAGGGATTGGGTGGGAAATGGATTCAGTATATCT
Source organism: Porphyromonadaceae bacterium UBA7087 (assembly GCA_002493515.1). Taxonomy (GTDB): domain Bacteria; phylum Bacteroidota; class Bacteroidia; order Bacteroidales; family Muribaculaceae; genus Lepagella. Next base: position 9,712 of record DKYZ01000115.1, read on the forward strand.
CCTCTTGAGATTCCGTTGAAATTTGGTTCTTTTGTTGCAAAAGCCATGCCCTTTGAGGGTGGTTTCGGAATATTTGAGGATAGCTTGCCGGATGGATATGGACGGTATATGCTTCACAAGGCTCTGAAGCGTGAGGGTATTGATGATAACAGTTTGTCGGTGCTTGACCGTCTCAGCATTGTCGGTGACAACGGTATGGGCGCTTTGACTTATCGCCCTGTAAATAGGCTGATGGTAAATGATATGATGGATGATCTGGATCTTTTGCAGCAAAAGGCTCTTGAGGTGTTGGGAGAGCGTCAGGATGATGACGCGGAGCTTCTGCTATTCAATAGTGGCAACAGCGGCGGTGCACGTCCGAAGGTGGTATACCAGGATTCACAGGGCCATTGGCTTGTAAAGTTCCGCCACACATATGATCCTAAGGATATAGGGCTGCAGGAGTTTAATTATAACGAAGTGGCGAGACGATGTGGAATTGATGTTCCGGATTATAAACTCATTAACGGACGGTATTTTGCGAGCCGTAGATTTGACATTGCCAGCAATGGTGAAAGAATCCATATGGCGACTGTCGGAGGCTTGTTGTGTATTCCGTTAGGCCATCCTGTGCTTGATTATGACAACCTCCTTGCCTTGGCCGGCTTTCTGACTCAGAATTCGGAAGATGTCGAACAGATGTTCCGGCGTATGGTATTCAATTATCTCGCTGGAAATAAGGATGACCATTGTAAGAATTTCAGTTTTATTGTGGTTGGTGATTTTGAAAGCGGATGGCATTGGAAGCTGGCTCCAGCTTACGACCTGACATTATGTGAGGCCGGTTATAACGGAGAGCATGCGACCTCTGTCAACGGCACCGGTCGACCCACTTTGAATGATTTTATTGCATCAGGAGAAAAGGTACGTATCAAGGGAGATAAATGCAGGCGGCTTATAGATGAGGTGTATTCAAATATTGGAGATCTTTTGAGGTATAAGCTGTAGGATCTTGCGGTTTTTCCAACCGATTTTTATTAACTTTGCGCTCTAAATCAGAAACACACATGCCAACACAACAGACATCAGGGGGCGTCCGCGAGAGAAGCAGGGTCCGTGAGCCAAGGAAATATAAAGTGATAATACACAACGATGACTTCACCACGATGGAGTTCGTGGTGAAGGTCCTTACCTCAGTCTTCTTCAAGACAGAGAAGGAGGCCACCGCGATGATGCTTAAGGTGCACAATGAGGGTCAGGCGGTTGTGGGAGTCTATTGCTACGACCTGGCGGCCTCGCGTGTGAGGAGCGCGGTCGCCATGGCCCGCCGGCAGGGATTCCCGCTGAGGTTTTCAATAATACCGGAATAGAATGGAAATGGAACGCCAGATAAAAATGTCGGAAAGCCTACAGGTGGTTTTCTTTCTGATGCAGCAGAATGTAGTGGCCTCCCGGTTGCAGTATGTCATGCCGGAGCATCTGATGCTCATCATGCTCCGCACGAAGGAGTTCAGGAGGGTTCTTGATATCTGGGAAATCAGACCTAATGATTTGAAGAAGGAGCTTGAGGATTATCTCGGACAGATGGAGAAGGTCCCCGACGAAATGGACTATACACCGGAATTCTCGGTTAAGATGATGGAATTGCTGGATTTGTCGGCTTCCGGAGTCGCATCCTCTGGCACGTCGGAAATCGAGATGCCCCATTGCATCAACGCCCTGCTCAAACTGGAAGACTGCTTTGCCTCCGAGCTGTTGCATGAGGCCGTCGATCCGCAGGCCATAGATGATGACGGGGCTGAGTTTATGGCAACTGTCATTGACGTTTATGGTTCTGTAGACCATACTTTCCTGAGCGACCGCGACATCTTTAAACAGGGTGAAGGAGGATATGAGGAAGATGATATTGAGTCCGGGGATGATATGCTTGATGATTTATTTGACAGCAGAGATTCCGACCACGAGTGGCGCAGCTATGTGGAGTGTCTGAATGAGACGGCGGAGCGACGAAATCCTCTCGTGGGGAGGGAACGCGAGCTTGAACGCACCATGCAGGTGCTTTGCCGCCGTGAGAAGAACAATCCGCTCCATGTCGGCGAACCTGGAGTGGGTAAGACAGCTCTTGTCTACGGCCTGGCCCGGCTTATCAATGAGGGGAAGGTGCCCGAGCGACTTAAGGGAAGCCGGATCTATGGTCTCGACATTGCTACGATGATAGCAGGCACCCAGTTTCGCGGTGATTTCGAGAAGCGTATCAAGATGATAATGGATGGCATCGGGAAAGAGGAGTCTCCGATTGTCTACATCGACGAGATACATAATCTTGTCGGTGCGGGAGCGGTAGGCGAGGGGTCGATGGACGCCTCCAATATCCTGAAGCCTTATCTCGAAGGGGGCGAAATACGTTTCATCGGTTCCACAACTTATGAGGAATACAACCGCTATTTCTCAAAGAGCCGCGGAATGGTGAGGCGCTTTCAGCAGATCGATATTCCTGAGCCCACGGAAGCGGAGGCACTTGAGATATTGCGAAGGCTCAAGGAGAATTATGAGTCATATCACGGTGTTTCGTATACCGATGAGGCGCTCCGTTTCGCTGTGGAGGGAAGTGTGCGCCATATCAATGGCAGGGCACTTCCGGACAAGGCGATTGATGTTGTTGACGAGGCCGGGGCTTATCGCCAGATGCATCCCAATGAGGGAAATATTGTTGACAAGCATCTGATCGCTCGGGTGCTGTCAGGTATTTGCCGTTTGGACGTGCCGGAAACAGACGGAACAGAGGAAGACAATCTTGATAGCCTATATGAAAGGATTCGCGGAAAGGTGTTCGGGCAGGACGAGGCTGTCGGGAAAGTGGCGGAATCGGTACTCATGTCGCGGGCCGGGCTGACTGAGGAGGGTAAGCCTCTTGCGAGTCTCCTGTTTGTCGGCCCGACGGGTGTGGGCAAGACGGAGACGGCAAAGGCTCTTGCCGAAGAGACGGGCGTGCCGCTGATCCGCTTCGACATGAGCGAGTATGCCGAGAAACATTCCGTCGCCAAGCTGATAGGCAGTCCCGCCGGATATGTGGGATATGACGATGGCGGTATTCTCACTGATGCTGTCAGGAAGTCACCCTCTTGCGTGCTACTGCTCGACGAAATCGAGAAGGCGCATTCCGACATCTACGATATCCTCCTGCAGGTGATGGATTACGCGCGGCTCACCGACAACAAGGGGCGTCATGCCGATTTCCGCAATATTGTGGTCATAATGACCTCCAACGCCGGAGCGCAGTATGCGGCGCAGGCCAAGGTGGGTTTTGCAAGCCGTGTCACCTCCGGCGAGGCGATGCTTCGTCAGGTGAAGCGCCAGTTCAAGCCGGAGTTCCTCAACCGTCTCACGTCCACTGTGGTCTTCAACGAGATGACCCGCGACATGGCGTCGCTGATTCTTGACAAGAAGCTGCGTCAGCTCCGTGAGCAGCTGCAGCGACGTGGAGTGGAGCTTGTGCTGTCAGAATCAGCGCGGGAATATATCCTCAACGAGGGATTCACGGTGGAATATGGTGCGAGAGAGCTCGACAGGGTCATATCGTCGTGGCTTAAGCCGCTGCTGATGCGTGAGATTCTTTTCGGTGGACTTAAGAAGGGCGGAAAGGCTACGGTATGTCTGGTGAATGATAAATTGACATTGACAGATGGTATTCAGGATTGACACGGAGGGGGAGCCTTATTTCCCGAATCCGGAGTATGGTGAGCCGGGAGGTCTGCTGGCCGTGGGTGGAAATCTGAGCAGGGAATGGCTAACTCTGGCCTATGCCAACGGAATTTTTCCCTGGTATTCCTTCCGCGACTGCAAAGAGCCGCACTGGTATTGTCCGATGGATCGGTTTGTCATCTTTCCCGAAGAGATTCACGTGTCTCACTCGATGCGCAATATGATGAATAAAAGGAAGTATGGGGTGACTTTCAACCATGCTTTCCGGGATGTGATAGATAACTGTAGCCGTCTACGCATAGAGGGCGATGGGGCATGGCTTGGTCCTGCGGTTGTTGATGCATATACCGCTCTTCATGATTCGGGAATGGCAGCCAGTGTGGAGATATGGGAGGGAAATGTGCTGGTCGGTGGCCTGTATGGCGTCACGTCGGGACATGTATTCTGCGGCGAGAGCATGTTCTCGCTGCGCCCCGGCGCCAGCAAGCTTGCCTTGATAGCCCTTGCGCGCCGTCTTGACGAGATGCAGAAACTCAAAGGCAGCCGATTCCTCATCGACTGCCAGTTCGAGACTCCGCATCTCCGCTCTATGGGCGGCCACCATATCCCTTACTCCGAATATATGCGGATATTGCGTGGGTTAGATAATATTCAGTAGTTCCGGTTATTTGAGCGGAGCGTGACGGTCTGGTCGAGCATTCCGTTGATGTAGGTGCGCATCACGCCGTCCTTGAGCGTGAGACGGATGTCGACGGTGTCATAGGGCACGGGAAGCGGCCATTTGCCGTCTGTGGCACGGTTGGCGCGTTGCCAGCCCTCGGCTGTCGCCACCCGGTTGACCCCCTTCCAGCTCCGGCCGTCATAGCTTATTGTCGGAAAGTAGGTCTCTGAATCTATCGAATAAGTCACCTTGCCGAGCTCTGCCGTGGGATTTCCCTTTGTGAAGTCTGCCAGCGTCACCTTCAACTCATACATGCATTCGTCGTTGACAGCCGGATTCCAGTTTCCCGATACGGGATATGCAGCCGTCGCGGATGGCAATCCCTCATAATCAGTGACGATGGATGTGTCGTAGCCCGACGGACGCTGGCGGCTTACAATCCAGTCGTAATAGTTGCCATACATCCAGGCCAGTCGCAGGGGTGAGTCCAGACTGCCTGGAATCACGTATGGGCGGGCGTTGCTTTTGGCCGAGTTGGCCGTTATTGCCGAGTTTGACACAACATTTCCCGATTCGTCAAGGACATATTTCACAATCTCATACGTCTCGCCATATTTCCCCTTTACCGGAACCGAGCAGTATACCACATTCACATTATCGGGGTCTATGGCCATTCCGCCCGAATAGCAGTGCTCGATGTCGTCACTCTCATGAAACCACCCTCCGCCGTCTGCCACGAACCGCTTGTCCCATTTCTTCCCGTCATATCTTGCCTGGTAATAGCTGTGGCTTTTCTTGTCAGGTGATATCTCTGTTATTGCCACGGCCGGATTCCCGTCGCTGTCGAAAGCGAGCTGCCATACCCAGTCGCGGATACTGTCAGGTGCGTCGATCACCATATCCCTGTGGGAATTTATGAACTCAGCTGTCTTGTCAACTCTGAACGGCTCCAGCTCCCATACATTCCCGACTTTCTTCCCCGTGATGTCTGTAACGTCTCCCGACAGCGCGTCGATTACGTTATAATACAGGTGGTTTGGCAATTCATTGTCGGGATGGCCTGTCGTGTAGGTCAGGAAAATCCTGTCCTTGCCGTTGGAGTTGTATTTGGCATAGGGACGCGCTCCTGACGACTGCACAATCTGTTTCGGCCGGCGGTCGAACATCATGTTGCCATCCTCGTCGGGCATCGTGAGGCGTCCGATTGTCGGATGCCAGTTGATTCCGCGCCAACAGAGATAGATATGCTCCTCATCATCACTGAGCAGGAAAGGGGAGGGGTAGGTGGTGTTGTTTTCTGTTGCGAGAATTTTCTCGTCGCCAAGTGTTGCGAGTGAACCTGATTTATCGGTGACGCGGTAGTAGAAGCAGGGTTCGTCGGTGTGGCGTGAATAGAATACCACCACTCGCCCGTCAGGAAGTGCGATGAAGGTCGGGTTGTCATGGTCGTCGGGCTGGAACCAGCTTCGGATCAGCACCGTCTCCTTGGTGCCCTTGTTGAAGTCATACTCCTCGGCCTTGATGTTGCCGAGATTGTCGATGCTGCCGATGTAGGTCTTGTCGATGCCGAGGGTCTTGTTTTCATGATGAAGGGCACGCGGGTCGGCAAACCAGCACCAGGCGCCTTCATCTGTCACGACGGAGAATGCCATGGCTGAAGATGCCGGAAGCGACATGGACGCTATCAGCAGTGAAGCGGAAGGTATTATGGAAAATCTCATTTTAGAAAACTATTTGTCGCGAAGTTAAAAAAAAAATTCAGTATTCAGCAGGAAGTTGGTAATTTTGCATCGTGAATGAATTTGAAATATATCTTTGGGCAGCCGGAGCAATCCTGGTGGTGGTGTCGGCGGTAGTGATATGGCATCGGGCCACGCGTCGTGCACGCTATGGCGCGAAGTGTGAGAAAAAGGTCGCCAAAGTGCTCTCCCGCCTTCGGGGCGGCGATTTCGAGGTGGTCAACGACATCCTTTTCTCGACCGGACGGGAAGGCCGCACCGTCCAGATCGACCATATAGTCGTGTCCACGCGGGGAATCTTCATTATCGAGACAAAAGGCCACCGCGGACACATAGTAGGCAATGAGAATGCCCAGTATTGGGAGCAGAAGTTCATGATGAGTGCGAAATCCTTCTATAATCCGCTTCTTCAGAACGACGGCCATCTGCGTGCGCTTCGGCGCCGCTTGCCCGGGATTGCGGCGGAACTGTTTTTCACTGCCGTGGTCTTCACCGACGCCTGGCGCATCGACATTGCCGCTGACGATATCGTGGAGCATAGGAAGATGCTGCCCGACCGTCATGTTCGACGCACCCTCGATCCTACCCGGAGGCGCCCGCGCCGCTGGTGGAGCCGCAGAGGGGAGGTCGTTCTTGATGAAAGACGCATGGTCATGCAGCTCGAATCCCTTACGGGGGAGATCAGGCGCCGTCAAAAGGTGATTGACCGTTCACGAATCGGTGAGCTGGCCTCACGCATAAGGAGCCTTGACCTCAAAGGCAGACAGGCGCGGTCGCAGCATAAGACTTACGCGCGCTCTGCCGCCCGCCACGGCATCGGAAGCATAAAAAACGGAAGGTGCCCCCGTTGCGGAGGCACCTTGGGGGTGCGTGAGGGTGATTACGGACCCTGCTATGCCTGCTCCAACTATCCGGAGTGCCGCTTCATATGCTCAATCCACGCCGCCGGCCTCTAATTCATCGTATAGCAGGCCGGCTGCGTCGGCCACACACCCCGGACAGTCGCGAAGCGGCTTGCCTGTGCCGATTCCCTTCAGCTCCCTGCATATGGTGGAGCCGTTTTTCGCCTTGAATGCGGTCATGATCTTTTTCATCTCGGCCATGGCCGGTGCCTTCTCTTTATTTATGAGTCCAACTACCATAGCGGCTCCGGTCAACGCTCCGCAAGTGCCTTCCATGCATCCCATTCCGGCTCCATAGGCGGCTGTCGCCCTGCGCATTGTCTCCTCGTCGAGTCCGGCCTCCTGGCAGAACGAGCATGCCACTGCCTGCGCGCAGTTGTAGCCTGCGGCTTTGTTGTCTACCGACTGTCTTATCTTTTCTTCCCTTGTCATGATTTTAAATTTTTTTTGCAAAGTTAACCATTCGGAATGGATTTTCACAACTCTCTATCCTTTGCAAGTGTTAAAAAACAGAGGGCGCGGCCTGATATCCGGTATCAGCCTGAAGAAACGTCCTGGTAATCACTATGAACGATAAAACGAATTTGGCCTCCGGCGGCACGTCGGCCTGGAGCAGGATAAAGGATGTGGTGGAGAAAGTATTCCGCTGGTGTCTCCCTTTCGCCATATCCATTCTTCTTGTGATATGGCTTTTCCACAAAGTCGATTTTCATGAGATGGTGTATGTAATCCGCCATGAGTGCAATTTCTGGTGGATAGCCCTGATGATGGTAATAACTATGCTGTCGCATATGATCCGCGGCACGCGCTGGGGCATACAGTTGCGGGGCGCCGGATTGCCGAGGGTGTCGCCGGTGATTGAATGGATTTCCATTTTCGGAGCGTATGCGCTCAATCTCCTTTTCCCGTATCTCGGCGAGACCTGGAGATGCCTCTTCATGGCCAAGAGGGAGAGAAGCAAGATCTCTACGGTGGTCGGCACCGACTTCGGCGACCGTGGCTCAGATGCGGTGGTCATAATGACCCTTTTCGGAGTGGCGATGATCGTGGCCCATAAGTATATGGAGAAATTTCTCGACCATTATTCGATAGGGGAGCGTCTGTGCCACTATATGGATAAGCCCGGACTTTGGATCGGCCTTGTTGTAGGGGTAGCCATTATATGGTTTGTGTTATATTTCTTCCGCCATTATCGTCTTGTTCAGAAAATCGACGGCTCGATCGACTCGGCATGGAAGGGATTCAAGGTGCTCTTCACGATGAAGGGCCGTGGCTGGTATGTTGTCCTGACGCTCGGGATATGGACATGCTATTTCCTTGAGACATATGTCGGCCTCCATGCCTTCCCCTTCACTCGCGGACTGCTCACCGACCCGGGCAGCGCCTACGGCCTTATACCGGGCCTGGTGGTGTTTGTCTTCGGCTCGTTCAGCATGGCAATACCATCCAACGGCGGTCTGGGCCCCTGGAATGTGGCCGTGATGTTCGCCCTCTCGCTCTACGGCATCAGCGACACTCAGGGCGTTGCCTATTCCATCGTGATGTGGGGCTGCCAGACAATCATGCTCATCATCCTCGGCATCTTCAGCGCCATCTATATAGCAACGCATAAAATGCAGAGCAACGATAAGTGATTAGTGATGAACGGGCAAACCGTAAGGGGGAAAACTCCTGTTTGTTTTGCTCTTCTCGTTATTTATATATAATTTTGTGAAAAATTATATAATCTATGGATAAGGACAACGGCGAGGAGATCTTTCCCGTCGTAGATGATACAGGTAAGACTATAGGTAAAGCCACCCGGGCGCAATGTCACGGCGGCTCCATGTTGCTTCATCCCGTGGTGCATCTCCACGTTTTTGATTCGCTCGGGCGTCTCTATCTCCAGAAGCGCCCCGACTGGAAAGATATCCAGCCGGGAAAATGGGATACTGCTGTAGGCGGTCACGTGGATTATGGCGAAAGCGTGACGCAGGCCTTGCTGCGCGAGGCCCGCGAGGAACTGGGCCTCGCTGATTTCAGCTACGAGTCGTTGGAGCCATATGTCTTTGAGTCGAAACGCGAACGCGAGCTTGTCAATCCCTTCATGACAATCACTCGGCAGACGCCCCGCCCCGGCGACGAGCTTGACGGCGGCCGGTTCTGGACCCGGGAGGATATTCTCGACAATATCGGCAAGGGTGTCTTCACTCCAAATTTCGAGCAGGAATACAAGCGCCTGTTCAGCAATCGTCCCAATATCCAGGAGTCATGACCGCTGAGAATCAGGAATCCATGATCAGACTCCGCGACGTCAACAAGACATATTTCGGCGCTGTGCCGCTCCACGTCTTGAAAGGAATAAATCTCGACGTGAGGAAAGGGGAGCTGGTCTCCATAATGGGGGCGTCAGGCTCCGGAAAATCCACACTCCTCAATATCCTCGGCATCCTTGACAACTACGATTCCGGGGAATATTACCTTGACGGCAATCTCATTCGCAATCTCTCTGAAAACAAGGCCGCCGATTACCGCAACCATATGATAGGTTTCGTTTTCCAGTCGTTCAACCTCATATCCTATAAGAACGCGATGGAGAATGTGGCCCTGCCTCTTTTCTATAGGGGCATCGGGCGCAGGAAACGCAACCGTCTGGCCATGGAGCAGCTTGAGCGCATGGGGATAGCCGACCGTGCCCTCCACCTCCCCGGAGAGATGTCGGGCGGACAGAAGCAGCGTGTGGCCATAGCCCGCGCAATGATCACCAATCCCTCCATCATTCTCGCCGATGAGCCAACTGGCGCCCTCGACAGCAAGACCTCGAAAGATGTGATAGAGCTTTTCCGCGACCTCAACAAGCGCGAGGGGAAGACCATCGTCATCGTGACCCACGACCCGGGTGTGGCGGCGCAGACCGACCGGATGATACGAATCTCCGACGGCGTAATCATACCAGGGAATCTCCCTCCCGCCGATGGCGGCGAATCACGAATCTGCCAATGCTGAACTCCTTCCACGAAATAGCGCAGACACTCAGCCACAACAAGCTGAGGACCTTCCTCACCGGAATAGCGGTGACGTGGGGCGTCTTCATGCTTATTGTCCTGTTGGGCGCGGCCCGTGGCGTGACGAACAGCTTCGAGCGGAATATGGCTAAGAGCAGCATGGCAAGAATCGTGGTGTGGTCAGGACGCACATCGATTCCTTACAAGGGGAACCGCGAGGGGCGTGCGGTATACATGAGCCAGAAGGATCTAAAGATTATTCCCGAGGAGAACGCGCGATATGTGGATGATGTTACCTCCAGACTGGCATTGAGCGGCACTGTCTCGACCTCGGCGATGAGTGTCAGGGCTGACCTTACGGGAGTTTATCCCAACGAGCTTCAGCTTGGGAACCGTGGAAATCTTATCGAGGGCCGGTTTATCAACCAGAGGGATATGCGCGATAAAAGCAAGGTCATGGTGCTTCCACAGGAATTTGCAAAGCAGCTTTTCCCGCCCGAGGGTAAGAAGTCGGTCGGGGGACGCGTATCGAACTCCGGTCTGTCGTTTCTTGTGGTCGGCGTCTACGAGAGCGAATGGCATCGTGACATATACATACCCTTTTCCACAGCCAGGACGATGGTGGAGGATCCCAATATCCTCAACAACATAAATGTGAATCTCCGTAATGTCAAGACTGAGCAAGACGGCACGGCCGCCGAGGAGGGGATCAGAAGCACGCTCTCCCGTGCCCATGGCTTCGACCCCAAGGATGACAATGCCATATACATAGCCAATTATTTCAACAACTCCCTGACCGCCGGTAAGGCGATGGGCATCCTCGACACTGCGGTGTGGGCGCTCGGTATCCTGACTCTGCTTACGGGCATCGTGGGCATCAGCAATATCATGTTCGTGACAGTCAGGGAACGCACCCATGAGATCGGTATCCGTCGCGCCATAGGGGCGAAGCCTCGTCAGATTCTCTGGCAGGTGGTGACGGAGTCGGTGGTGATTACCGTCCTGTTCGGCTATATAGGAATTGTGCTGGGAATGGCTGTCACGCAGTTGTTCGCGAATGTCGAAGGAAATTTGTTTCTGAACCCTACGGTAAGCCTCTCGATTGCTCTTGAGGTGACGGGTGTTCTCGTGCTGTCGGGCGCACTCGCAGGGCTTTTCCCGGCGTTGAAGGCATTGAAGATAAAGCCGGTGGAGGCGCTGATGGAGGAGTGATGAACGATAAGTGATGAACGATGAACGATAAGTGATGAACGATAAGTGATGAACGATGAACGATAAGTGATGGGGGAAAAGGATGAAAATAGCGATATTTGACATAGACAACTGGAAGGAGATTCTCGCGACGCTCTCGCGCAACAAGACGAGGACGTTTCTCACGGGCTTCGGCATTTTCTGGGGTGTGGCGATGCTTGCCATGCTTATGAGCGGCGCCCGGGGAGGCGAGGACCTTCTGCGCAGGAATTTCGCCGGATTCGCCACCAACAGTGGCGGTATGATTCCTTCGGCCACAACAATGCCCTACCGTGGCTACCAGAAGGGGAGGACCTGGCAGATGACCACATCCGATGTCGTGACCCTCCGTGAGAATTTCCCGGAGCTTAAGGCTGTGATTCCCACTTACCAGAAAGGCAGCTCCACTTTCCGCAACGGAAAGGATTCATATGCCGGGCAGCTTGTGGGGGCAGAGTCAAACTATACCGACATGCTTGTGCCGCGTCTTTATGCCGGGCGTTTCATCAATGAGGCCGATGTGGCGGCCGAGAGGCGTGTGGCAGTAGTTGGCAAGAAAGTGGCGACCCAGATTTTTCCGGGCATAGACAATCCTGTCGGAAAACTTGTGGAGGTAGATGGCTCCTGCTATTCCGTGGTGGGAGTGGTTGGTGACGAGTCGGAGATTCATCTCAACGGGTCGCTCGACGAGGGCGTGGTGATTCCGGCATCTACCTTCCGGCGTGCCAACGGCTACGGCGACAGGGTGGATTTCATCATGATGGTAGCCAAGGACGGCGAGGACCTCTCGGAGATAATTCCGGGGATGAAGAGGGTGCTCTTCCGCCGTCATGACATAAATCCGGCCGACGACGGAGCGATATGGGTAATCAATATCGCCGAGAATTTCGAGCAGGTTGACAAACTCTTCTCCGGCATCGACCTTCTCGCGCTTTTCATCGGCCTCTCCACCCTCATAGCCGGAGTGATCGGCATAGGCAACATAATGTGGGTGATTGTGAAGGAGCGCACGCGTGAGATAGGCATACGCAGGGCAATCGGAGCCAAGCCCCGCGACATAATAGCCCAGGTGCTGTGCGAGGGGACGGTGCTTACCGTAATCTCCGGTCTTGCCGGCATCTGTTTCGCCGCGCTTGTGCTCGGCATCATGCAGCACGCCATGAATCCACCCGGCGCCGTCTCGGAAGCGCGGTTCCAGATGAGTTTCGGGCGCGCGATGGGCATTCTCGGCATTTTTATTACGCTCGGCATACTCGCCGGACTTATACCCTCCGTCAAGGCCATGAGAATCAAGCCGGTGGAGGCCCTTAACTCGAAATAATATATCCAACTAAACATAAAAAGAGCAGACAGCATATGAAAAAGTTCTTTAAGATACTCCTTTGGGTAGTGGCCGGAATCATTGTTCTCGGCACCTTCTTCTTCCTCTATAAGAACTCTCAGAAACAGGCAGAGGTATATGAGATTGTCTATCCCTCAACCCAGAACATCGAGCGCACGACAGTGCTCACCGGCAAGATTGAGCCGCGCGACGAGATCGACATCAAACCGCAGATCTCGGGTATCATAAGCGAGATCAAGGTAGAGGCCGGCGACCATGTGAATTTCGGCGACGTCATAGCTAAGATAAAGGTAATCCCGGAGGAGGCTCAGCTTTCGTCGGCAAAGAGCAGGGTGTCGGTGGCCGAGATTTCTCTGGCGGAGGCAAAGCAGACTTTCGAGCGCACCAGGCAGCTCTACGAGAAGAGATATGAGAGCAGGGAGAAATTCGAGACTGACCAGGCGGCTCTCCGTAGGGCGCAGGAGGAGCTTGAGCAGGCACGCGACCAGCTCAATATAGTCCGCGAGGGTGTCTCGGCGGCTAATGCACAGGGAAGCAATACGCTCGTGCGCAGTACTGTCACCGGCATTGTTCTGGAGGTGCCTGTCAAGGTCGGCTCATCGGTGATCCAGGCCAATACCTTCAACGACGGCACGACGATTGCCAAGGTGGCCGACATGAACGATCTCATCTTCAGGGGCAAGGTTGACGAGACGGAGGTGGATCTTCTGAAAGAGGGGATGAGTGTCGATATCTCGGTGGGAGCTATAGCCGGTTCCAGCTACCCGGCGGTGATCGAGAAGATAGCTCCGATGGCAACCGACGACAACGGTACAAACACGTTTGAGGTGAAGGCCTCCCTCTCCCCGGAGGAGAGCGTGCATCTCAGGGCCGGCTACAGCGCCAATGCGAATATCGTGCTTGAGAAGGCCGACAATGTGCTTGCCGTCTCTGAAAGTGTGGTCGAATATGAGGGGGATAAGTCGTATGTGTATGTGCTCACAGACTCCGTGCCGGCTCAGAAATTCGTAAAGAGGGAGTTCAAGACCGGTCTGTCTGACGGTATCGTGGTGGAGGTGAAGTCTGGCGACATCAATCTGAAGACACCGCTCAGGGGCAATATTGTGGAGAATAAATAAAGTAGATGGGTATGCTGACTAAATATAGGATTTTGACAGTGGCGCTCGCCGTGACCGGAAGCTGCGCGGTGGCGTCGGGCGAGGTATGGACGTTAGATAGCTGCATAAGCTATGCCGTCAGCCATAACATAAGCGTGAGGCAGCGTCAGTCGCAGGTGATGCAGGGGGAGCAGGCGGTGACTGAGGCTAAGGATAGGTTTCTGCCCACGCTCGAAGCCTCCGGTTCGGAGTCGTTCAATTTCGGACGTGGCCTGACCTCCGACAATACCTACGCCGACCGCAACACCTCGAATTTCGGCTGGAATGTAGGGTTCAGCCTCCCGCTGTTCCAGGGCTTGTCTGAATACCGCAATCTGAAGATGGCCCGGCTTGCCCTTCAGCAATATCTTTACGAGACAGGGGCGGCCAAAGACAACGTGACGCTCAATGTCATTGCCCAGTATCTCCAGGTGCTTTATAACAAGGAGGTGGCTGAGGCTGCCCGCAGTCAGGCGGAGCTGTCGGCCTTCGAGGTAAGGCGCCAGAAAGCTCTTGTCGAGGCGGGGAAAGTGGCGGAGGCCACACTCTACGACATGGAGGCCGTGGCAGCTCAGGACGAGCTTCAGGTAGTTGCGGCCGGCAACGACATAAAGACGGCGCTTGTGAATCTCGCCAATCTCCTCCAGCTGCCGATGAGCGATTCCTTCGACGTCGCGCCCATAGATTTCGGTGAACCATCGCTCCCTATGCCTGATGACGTCTACCGTCAGGCATCGGTGGGCTACAGCAGCCTTCTCGGAGCCCGGCAGGCCGTCAAAGTCGCCGACCAGGGCATATCCGTGGCGAAATCCGGATACATACCCACATTGCGCTTCAACGCCGGTGTCGGCTCCAACTACTATCATCTCTCCGGTCTTCCCGGCGAGACGTTCGCCGAACAGATGCGCCACAACATGCAGACCTACCTCGGTTTTTCGCTCGCCATACCGATTTTCGACGGTTTCAACACCCGCAACAGCATCCGCCGTGCGAAATTCCAGAAAAACGATGCCATGCTTGAGGTAGAGCGTCAGGAATCCGAGTTATATAAAGAGATACAGCTCGCCTATTATCAGGCCAAAGGCGCAAAAGAGCGTTATGACACATCCGCCGGGACCCTGGAGAAAACCCGTCTCTCCTTCGAGGCCACACGCGAGCGCTTCAACCTCGGCCGCGCCACCCAGGCCGACTACGAGCAGGCCCGCAACAACCTCTTCAAGACCGAAATCACCCGCATCCAGTCGCGCTACGAATACCTCCTCCGCCATCGCATCCTCCTCTTCTATTCCGGCGAAAAATAAAAGAAGCCCCGGAAGCGGCCTCAAATTGAGGCTTGCTTCCGGGGCTTGGCGCGGATCCGACTGAGGGAAGCCCGCGCTGCGCTTGGGCCACGATGGAGAGGGGGAATTATTTATACTGGATTTTAGCTAAATTTCATGCGGCAGCCCTGAAATCGTTGACGCCGGACTTGATTATATCGTGGAATAGTGTTAACTTTGCGTTTTAACAATACCATAGGAATTTTAACAATACCCATAGGAAT